>NZ_DAIUBO010000348.1:0-2912 GCF_036846665.1 Amaricoccus sp.
CCGCCGCAAGCGCGGCACGTTCCCCGACCCCGACCGCCGCGTCTTCATCAACCCGGATGTCTGCGAGGGCTGCGGCGATTGCGGGGTGCAGTCGAACTGCGTCTCGATCCTGCCGCTCGAGACCGAGTTCGGCCGCAAGCGCGCCATCGACCAGTCGAGCTGCAACAAGGATTATTCCTGCCTCAAGGGCTTCTGCCCGAGCTTCGTGACGCTCGAGGGCGCCGAGGTGCGGGCGCGGCCCAGGCAGGATCTGGCGCTCCCGGACCTGCCGGCGCCCCCGCTCCCGGCGATCCGCGGGACCTACAATATCGTGGTCACTGGCGTCGGCGGCACCGGCGTCGTGACCATCGGCGCGCTGCTGGCGATGGCCGCGCATCTCGAGGGCAAGGGCGCGGGCGTCATGGAGATGGCCGGCCTCGCCCAGAAGGGCGGCGCGGTGCATATCCACTGCCGCATCGCCGGGAAGCCCGCGGACATCTCGGCGATCCGCGTCGCGGTGGGCGAGGCGGATGCGCTGATCGGCGGCGATCTGGTGGTCTCGGCCGGAACTAAGACGCTCGGGCTGCTCACCCGAGGCCGCAGCCGCGCGGTGGTCAATTCCCATGAGATCGTCACCGGCCAGTTCACCCGCGACCGCGGCTTCCGCCTCCCGACCGATCGGCTGACGCTGGCGCTGCGCGCGCGCCTCGGCGACGCGGGCCTCGTCATGCTCGACGCCACGCGGCTGGCGGAGGTGCTGACCGGAGACGCGGTGCACGCCAATGTGCTGATGCTCGGCGCCGCCTGGCAATCGGGGCTGGTGCCGCTCGGCGAGGAGGCGATCCTGCGCGCGATCGAGATCAACGGCGCCGATCCCGAGGGCAACAAGCGCGCCTTCGCGCTCGGCCGCTGGGCCGTGCTGCATGCCGCCGCCGCCGCCGAGGCGGCCGCGCCCCCGGCGCCGCCGCGCGCGGCCGACCTCGACACGATCATCGCGCGCCGCGCCGATCACCTCGCGAAATATCAGGACGCGCGCCTCGCCCGCCGCTACCGCGACCGCATCGCGCGGGCGCGCGAGCTGGACGAGGATTTTGCATCCGCCATGGCAAGAGGCTACCACAAACTTCTGGCCTACAAGGACGAATACGAGGTCGCCCGGCTGCATTCCGAGACGCTGCGCGCCGCGGTCGACGCGCAATTCGCCTCGGTCAGGGCCATGCGCTTTCACCTCGCGCCGCCGATCCTCGGTGGCCTCGATGCCGACCGCCGCCCGAAGAAGCGCGAGTTCGGCCCCTGGATGCTCGGCCTGCTCGGCCTGCTCGCGCGCATGAAGCGGCTGCGCGGCACCGCGCTCGATCCCTTCGGCCGCACCGCCGAGCGGCGGCTCGAGCGCGCGCTGATCGCCGAATACGAGGCGGACATGGACCGGGTTCAGGCGGGCCTCGCCCCGGAGACCCGCGACATCGCCATCGAGCTTGCGAGCCTGCCCCTCGAGATCCGCGGCTTCGGCCCGGTCAAGGCAAGGGCGGCGGAGCAGGCGGCCGGACGGCGCCGCGAGCTGCTCGAAGCCTTCGAGGCCGGCGGCTGGCCGCGGGTCGTGGCGGCCGAATAGGCCTGCGCCGCAGCCTCGCCGCGATCATCCCGGCAGGAGGTCATCAGCCCCGGCAGCGGCTTTGTGGATGTCCGGGCCGAGGCGCGGCTGATCGTGCGCAGCTATGTGGAGGACGCCGCCGGCGCGCGCAACGAGGTGCTGGGTGCCGAATGCGCCGTGACCAGCCTCGTTTTGTGGCCGGACGGTAGAAAGCGAGAGAACGAGCTCCGAATGCGGCGGCCCTCCGGCCCGCCGCGAGGCTGTTGCCAGACGCGCCGCGAATTGCGATGGTCCATCGCCGCAGCGGTTCCTTTCGGGAGAGTGACAGTGCCGATTTCCGTCAACGAGGCCTCCGGGGTCCTGCGCGAGGCCGTGCGCGGCACGATCCGCAAGCGGTCGCTGCTCTTCCTCATCCAGGGCGGGGTGATGGTCGCGGCGGGTGTGCTGGCGCTGATCTTCCCGCTCGCCATGAGCGTGGGCTTCCTGTCCCTTCTGGGCTGGCTCCTGATCCTCAGCGGCATCGTGCAGATCGTCTCGCTCTTCGGCGCGACCCAGGTGCCCTATTTTTGGCTGCAGCTGGTCTCAGTGGCGCTGGAGATGATCGTCGGCTATCTCCTGATCAGCAATCCCGAGGCCGGGCTCGTGGCGATCACCTTCCTGATGCTGGTGCTCTTCATGGTCGGCGGCATCGCGCGCATCGTCTTCGCGCTGATGATCCGCCCGATGCAGGACTGGATCTGGGTGCTGGCCGGCGGCGTGGTCTCGGTGCTCTGCGCGGTCGTGCTGATCGGGGCCCTGCCGGAGGCGGCGGCCTGGCTGCTGGGCCTCCTGCTCGGGGTGCAACTGATCGCGGCGGGCGCCGCCCAGGGCTATCTCGCCTGGCGGCTGCGCACGGCGGCGGTCGCCTGAACCACCCGGGGTCGGAACGAAAATGCCCGCGGGGCCGATGACGATGGAGAAGACGATGGGACGGATCGGGTTCGGCGTGCTGGGACTCCTGGCGCTCGCCGCCTGCGGCGACACGGGCATCCGCGGCAGCGGCTCGGGCACCGACCTGCCCTTGGTGGAAATGCAGCCCAATGCGGCGCAGATCGTGCCGCCCGGCCGCTGGAAGACCGGCCTCGCAGTGCGGGCCTTCGTTCCCGACGCCGAGGGCGGCTGGGTCGAGATGCCCGGCTCGCGCTGCCGCGTCGCGGGCGGGGATTACTTCACCGCCGACCTAGTGACCCCGGCGCGGCTGGTGCTGCCCGATCTCGGGCCGGACGCGCCGCAGCTCGTCGCCAATTGCACCAACGGCCAGCTCGCGGGGCAGGCGGGGGTCATGCCCGCCTATGGCCGGGCC
>NZ_DAIUBO010000349.1:0-2907 GCF_036846665.1 Amaricoccus sp.
GCGGAGACGGTGGCGGCGGAGACGGTGGCGGCGGAGACGGTGGCGGCGGAGACGGCGGCGGCGGAGACGGTGGCGACGGTGGCGGTGGAGACGGTGGCGACGGTGGCGGTGGAGACGGCGGCGGCGGAGACGGTGGCGGCGGTGGCGGCGGAGACGGTGGAGGCGGTAGCGGCGGCGGCGGTACCGGCGGCGGCGGCGGTGGTGACGGCGGCGGCGGTGACGGCGGCGGCGGTACCGGTGGCGGCGGCGGAAGTGCCGCCGGCCCGAAGACCGACCGCGGCACCGAGCAGGCGGTCACCGGCTCGGGCGCGCTTCCGGTCTTCACCGACCCTTACACGATCACCGAGCGCCTGGTCGGCTGGGGTTTCGGCGCGCCCGGCGGCACCCCGGTCACGCCGACCCCGGACGGCAAGGAGCGCCGGGGCTGGTTCCAGGGGCGCTCCAGCACCTTCGACTTCGACGGCTCGGGACGCGACAGCGGCGGCCATCGAAACGAGGCGATCGTCGGCTTCGACGTGGTGCGGCGTCCGGACCTGGTCTACGGCCTCGCCGCCGGCTGGGAGGACGGGCACGCCGACAGCTTCGGTGGCCAAGTCGACAGCCGGTTCGACGGATATTTCTTCGGCCCCTACGTGGGGTGGAAGCCGGATCCGGATCTGGTGCTCGATCTCTGGGTTGGCTACGCGCGCCGCGACTTCTCGAACTCGATTGCCGGCTTCGACAGCGATTTCGACGTGAACCGGGTCTTCGTCTCCGCCAACGCCACCGGGCGCTACCTGCGCGGAGACTACGAGCTCCGCCCGAAGCTGGAGCTCTTCTACGCCAACGACGACATCCCGGATCACAGCTACAGCAACGGCGGGTCGCGGTTCGGGGTCGTGGGCGGCCACGACGACGAGATGGTTTCCACGCTCTCCGGCGAGGTCCGCCGCGAACACGTCACCTCGGGCGGCACCCGCATCGCCCCCTACTTTCGCGTCGGCATCGACGCATGGCTCGCCCGGCCGAACGACGGGCTCCTGCTCGATGGCGACCTGAACGAGTTCTCGATGTCCGCGATCACCGGGGACCTGCGCGCCGGCGTCAACGCCGCCTTCCTGAACGGCGGCCGCTTCGACGCGCGCGTCGGCTACGGCGGCATCGGCGAGGACGGGCTCGAGATCGTCGAGGGCGAGATAGCGCTGTCGATCCCGTTCTGACCGGCCCGATCCGCTTCCGGTTCCTTGCCGGAACGTCAGAAAATGGCAAGCCGGTTTCCAGCCACTTTCCAGCCGGGTATCAGCCTCCGAAGATGGCGCCTTTTCAGGGCCTTGATCGAGAATAGCCGATCAGGGATCTTTTGTGCCAGGACGGCGCGCCCGAGCAGGACGGCGCCTGACCTCACGCAGCGGATCCCCCCACCGTCAGCCCGCCGATCAGCAGCGTCGGCTGGCCGACGCCCACCGGCACCCACTGGCCGTTCTTGCCGCAATTGCCCATGCCGGGATCGAGCGCCATGTCGTTGCCGATGGCGCGGATCTGCTTCAGCGCCGTGGCGCCGTCGCCGATCAGGGTCGCGCCCTTCACCGGCGCGCCGACGCGCCCGTCCTTCACCCGGTAGGCCTCGGTGCAGGAGAAGACGAACTTGCCGTTGGTGATGTCGACCTGGCCGCCGCCGAAGCCCACCGCATAGATGCCGTTCCGGAGCCCGGCGAGCACGTCCTTCGGGTCGGCCCCGCCGCCGAGCATGATCGTGTTGGTCATGCGCGGCATCGGCGCATGGGCATAGCTCTCGCGCCGGCCGTTGCCGGTCGCCGGCACGCCCATCAGGCGCGCGTTCTGCCGGTCCTGCATGAATCCGACGAGGATCCCGTCCTCGATCAGCACGTTGCGGCCCGAGGGCGTGCCCTCGTCGTCGAAGCTGATCGAGCCGCGGCGATCGGGCAGCGTGCCGTCGTCGACCACCGTCACCCCCGGCGCCGCCACGCGGCTGCCGATGAGCCCGGCGAAGGCGGAGGTCCTCTTGCGGTTGAAATCGCCCTCCAGCCCGTGCCCGACCGCCTCGTGCAGCAGGATCCCGGGCCAGCCGGGGCCGAGCACCACGTCCATGACCCCGGCCGGTGCCGGCTCGGCGCGCAGGTTGACCGCGGCGATTCGCAGCGCCTCGCGGGCGACGCCCTGCCAATGCTCCCGCGCCATGAGCGGCGCGAGCCCGTGCCGGCCGCCACCGCCGGCCGAACCCGATTCCCGCCGGCCGTTCTCCTCGACGATGACAGAGACGGAGAGCCGCACCATCGGGCGGGCCTCGGCGAGGCGCCCGCCCTCGGGCCGCAGGATCTCGACCTCCTGCATCGCCGCCGCCAGGCTCGCGGTGACCTGGACCACGCGGGCATCGAGGCCACGCAGAAAATCGTCGATCTCGCGCAACAAATCCACCTTCACCGCGAATTCCGCGTCGTCGAAGGGATCGTGGTCGGAATAGAGCCGCCGGTTGCTCGGCCTCGGCGCCGGTGCGAGCCGGCCGCCGCCGCTCCCGACCGCGATCCGGGCGGTCTCGGCCGCACGCCGGAGGCTCGCCTCGGAGATCTCGGTCGCATGGGCATAGCCCGTGGCCTCGCCGCGCACCGCCCGCAGCCCGAAGCCCTCGGCCGCGTCGTAGCTCGCGTTCCGGAGCCTCTCGTCGTCGAAGACCAGCGCCTCGCCCCGTCGTCGCTCGAGGAAGAGCTCGCCGTCGTCCGCCCCCTCGGTAGCGCTGCGCAGGATCGCAAGGGCCCGGTCGGCGTCGAGATTGTCGTCGAAAGGCCGGAAGCGCGGGGAGGATGGCATGAATGGTCTCCGGATCGGTTGGGGCGGGGCAACGGATCGGGCGCCCCGGCGCACCCGCCACCTAGTCCCCACGGCCCCACATAGCGCCCCCCCCCCGCGCCG
>NZ_DAIUBO010000350.1:0-2807 GCF_036846665.1 Amaricoccus sp.
TGCGGCTTGCGCCTCCGGGCGACCGGACCGGGCAAGGCGCCACCGGCGCCTCGCCGTCTTCGGTCCGGGGGGATGTTCTGCGGGCCGCGCGGGGCGCGGCCATTGCCCGCGGCCCGGCCTCGGGATGGCGGCGGCGGTTGACGCCTGCCATGCGAGGCGGGGGACATGAGCGCCCGGGGGATGGCGTCGCGGGCGGCCATGTCGGGGGGCGGGGGCAGCGCCTTTCCGGTGGCGGTGGTGGTCCTCGGCATCCTCGCGATCTGGTATGTCGCGGCGGTGGCACTGAACTCGGCCTGGGCGCTGGATCAGGCGGGGCGGGACGGGGTGACGCTCTCGGCGCGCGAGCTGGTCGCCGATACCTGGAGCCAGGAGCGGCCGCGGCTGCCGGCGCCGCATCAGGTGGCGGTGGAGCTCTGGAACACCACGGTCGCCATGCCGGTCACCTCCAAGCGCAGCCTGATCTACCACGCCTGGATCACCCTCTCGGCGACGCTGGCGGGCTTCGTGCTGGGCACGGGCCTCGGGATCCTGCTGGCGGTCGGGATCGTGCACGACCGCACCACGAACGCGAGCGTGATGCCCTGGGTGATCGCGAGCCAGACGGTGCCGATCCTCGCCATCGCGCCGATGATCATCGTGGTGCTCGCCTCGGTCGGCGTGGCAGGACTGCTGCCCAAGGCGCTGATCTCGATGTATCTTTCCTTCTTTCCGGTCGTCGTCGGCATGGTGAAGGGCTTCCGCAGCCCCGAGACCATGCTGCTCGACCAGATGCGGACCTGGAACGCGAGCCCGGCGCAGACCTTCTGGAAGCTGCGCTGGCCGGCGGCGCTGCCCTATCTCTTCGCCTCGCTCAAGGTGGCGGTGGCGGCGAGCCTCGTGGGCGCGATCATCGGCGAGCTGCCGACCGGGGCGGTGGCGGGCCTGGGCGCGCGCATGCTCACGGGCAGCTATTACGGGCAGACGGTGCAGATCTGGTCGGCGCTGATGATGGCCTCGATCCTCGCCGCCACGCTGGTGGGGCTGATCGGGCTCGCCGAGCGGCTGACCGTGCGGGCGATGGGCGGGCGGGCCTGAGCATGGGATCAGGACGCGAACTGGAAGGCCTCGAAGCGATGCAGCGCCGCCTCGATCGCCGCCTTGTCGCCCGCGGCGGGGGCGCCCTCGGTCCAAGTCCATTGCCGGATCTCGAGCCGGCGCTTGCTGCGATCGGCCTTGATGTCGATGGCCGCGGCGATGCGGTCGCCGACGAGCACCGGCAGCGCGAAATAGCCGAAGCGGCGGCGGGACTCCGGCACATAGGCCTCGAAGACATGGTCGTAGCCGAAGAGGAGGCCGAGGCGCTTGCGCTGGATGACGAGCGGATCGAAGGGCGAGAGGATATGGACCGCGGTGGGGTCCACCGGGGCGGGCGGATCGGCGGCGGCCTCGGGGGTGATCCAGTGCGGGGGTGCGCCCTCGATCCCCAGCGCGACCGGCAGGAGGCGCCGGCGGCGCACCCGGCCGGCGATCAGCTCGGCCATGGCGGGCTTGCGGGCGGCGTCGAGATAGCAGATCGAATCGAGGCAGACCGCGCCCTGGGCGCCGAGCGCGCGGTCGAGCAGGTAGTCGAGCACCTGGCGCGGGCTCGCCGGGCGCGGGCTCGCGTCCCAGCCGAAATGCCGGCGGGTCAGGTCGTAGGTCTTGAGCATGCCCGAGCGGGCGCTGATCGTGAGCGCGCCGCCGTGGAAGCCGCATTCGAGCGCGCGTTTCGACGGCTTGCGGCTCGCCCAGAGATGGACCTTCTCCACCGGCGTGTCGTCGAAATCGCGGATCGAGAGCGGGCCGTCGCGCCGGATGCGGGCGAGGACGCGGCGCAGCTCGCCCGGCGGGGTGCTGCCGAACCAGCGCCCCGGGGTTTCGCGCCGGCGCTTCATCTCCGGCAGGAAGAAGCGGAAGTCGCGGGTCGGCACATAGGCCAGCGCATGGGTCCAGTATTCGAAGACCGACTTGTCGCGGCTGAGCGCCGCATGCAGGTCGGCGCGGCGGTAGCCGGGGATGCGGCTCCAGAGGATATGGTGATGGGCGCGCTCGATCACGTGGATGGTGTCGATCTGCACGTAGCCGAGCTGCTCGACCGCCCTGCGCACCGCCTCGGGGCCGGTGCCGAAGGGCTCCGGCGCATCGAGGCGCTGGGCGCGCAGCCAGATCCGGCGGGCGTCGGCGGCGGAGAGCTCGAGCGGGGCGCGGCGGGCGGGGGACATCGGCCACGGGGTGCCACGGCGCGCGGGCGCTGTCAAAGCCGGGCGGGGCGGCGATGAACCTCGCGGTGATCGCCGCGCTCGGGCTCTGGGCCGGCGCCTGGTGGCTGAACGTGCGGCTGGCGGCGCGGGCGACCAGCGGTCCGGGGCGGCTGCTGCCGCCGCTGCTCTTCGGGGCGACGCTGATCGCGCTCTGGGAGCTCCTGGTGCGCGGGCTGGCGGTGAGCCCGGTGCTGCTGCCGGCGCCGAGCGCCATCGCGGCGCGTTTCGCCACTTCGACCGGCATCCTCTGGGCCGATGTGGTGCAGACCTTCTTCAAGGGCGCGCTGGCGGGCTATGTCATCGGCTGCGGCGCGGCCTTCCTCGTGGGCGTCGCGGTGGACCGGCTGCCCTTCCTGCGCCGGGGGCTCTTGCCGGTCGGCAATTTCGTCTCCGCCCTGCCGATCATCGGCATGGCGCCGATCATGGTGATGTGGTTCGGCTTCGACTGGCATTCCAAGGCGGCGATCGTGGTGCTGATGTGCTTCTTTCCGATGCTGATCAACACGGTGCAGGGGCTCGGCGCCGCCG
>NZ_DAIUBO010000351.1:0-2804 GCF_036846665.1 Amaricoccus sp.
CTCCGGCACGACGCGGGCGCTTCGCTCCCGCCCGGGCCGGGCGCTGCCCTCGTCTCATGGCGGGGCGGTCGTACCGGGAACGGATGGGCTCCAGACGCGATCACCCTGCCGACCATCGGCCCGTCCGTCTCGCGGTGGCTGCGTTTGGCGCGCAGTCCGGGGGGCGTGCTTCAGACTGTGCGGCGGCGGCTGAGCACGAGCCAGATCAGCGCGCTGCCCGCCAGCGCGAGCATCGGGATCATCGCGAGATTGACCGCCTTCCAGCCGGCCACCGCGTCGCCGCCGATGCAGTTCATCAGCCCGCCCGAGGCGAGCGAGGCGAGCCCGACCAGCCCGAAGACCGCGAAATCGTTCATGCCCTGCACCCTTCCGCGCTCCTCGGGCCGATGGGCGCCGGTCAGCATCGCCGTGGCGCCGATGAAGCCGAAGTTCCAGCCGAGCCCGAGCAGGACCAGGGCGACGAAGAAGTTCGTGAGCTCCACCCCGGCCAGCCCGACCAGGCCCGCGCAGGCGAGGATCACCAGCCCGGTCGCGATGATCCGCTCGGCGCCGAAGCGCGCGATCAGGTTGCCGGTGAAGAAGGAGGGCGCGAACATGGCCAGCACATGCGCGCTCACCACATTGGCCGCATCCGCGGTGCCGTATCCGCAGCCGACGATGGCCAGCGGCGTCGAGGTCATCACCAGGTTCATCAGCGCATAGGAGACCATGCCGCAGAGCATCGCCACGCCGATGCGGGGGTCGCGCATCAGATCCCAGTGGCTGCGCGCCCGCGGCCCGTCGGCGGCCGGCGGCGCGGGGCGCGGGCTGTCGAGGAACCAGAAGACGCCGGCGCCGAGGAGGTTGAGCGCCACCACCGCGAGATAGGCGCCGGCGAAGGGGATCGGCGCCAGGGCGTCGGCGGTGAGCTTCACCATCTGCGGCCCCACGATCGCCGAGGCGAGGCCGGCGGCCATGACCCAGGAGATCGCCTTGGGCCGGTAGCCCTCGCTGGCGCCGTCGGTGGCGGCGAAGCGGTAGAAGCCCTGGGCCGACATGTAGAGGCCCGAGAGCGCCGAGCCGGCGAGGAAGAGCGCGAAGGAGCCGACGATCAGCGCCCAGGCGCAGAGCGCGCCGCCGAGCGCGCCGCCCGCCGCCCCGACCAGGAAGCCGGCGGTGCGGCCGCGCTTCTGCATCAGGTTCGACAGGATCGGGGCGGAGAGCATCGAGCCGAAGACGATCAGCGAGATCGGCAGGGTCGCGAGGCATCCGATCGGCGAGAGCATCTGCCCCGCCAGCCCGCCGAGGATGAAGGAGACCGGCATCTGGCTGCCGAGGATCACCTGCGCCGCCACCAGCACGCGCAGGTTGCGCCGCGCGCGGATGTCGGGGTCGATGTGGGGCGCGGCGACGGACATGGCGCGCTTCTATCCGGCCCGCCGGGCGGTTCCAAGCGGCGTTTCGGGGACTGTTCGCGGCGCCGCGCGCCGTGCTAGAGGCGCTGCCATGGTCGGGCGCATCATCGAGACGGCGGAGGACGTGGCGGAGGGGGCCGCATGGCTGGCCGGCGCCGAGCCGCGCTTCGCCGAGGCGCTCGTCCTCACCGGGCCGCTGCCGCTGCGCCGCCGCCCGGACGGTTTCGCGACGCTGCTCTCGGCCATCGTCAGCCAGCAGGTCTCCACCGCCGCGGCGACGGCGATCTGGGGGCGGGTGGAGGCGCTCGGCGCGCATCACGCGCCCGCGGCACTCGCCGCCGCCAGCGACGAGGCGCTGCGCGGCTGCGGCCTGTCGCGCCAGAAGATCGCCTATGCCCGCGCCATCGCCGAGAGCGGGATCGATTTCGAGGCCCTGCGCGCGATGCCCGATGCCGAACTCGTCGCGGAGCTGACCCGCATCAAGGGCGTGGGCGTCTGGACGGCGGAGATCTACGCGATGTTCTCGCTGGGCCGGGCGGATGTCTTCGCCCCGGGCGACCTGGCTTTGCGCGACGCCGCGCATCGGCTCTTCGAGCTCGACGCCCGCCCGAGCGAGAAGGCGCTGCGCGAGATGGCGCTCGACTGGTCGCCCTGGCGCGCGGTGGCGGCGCGGCTGCTCTGGTCCTATTACCGCGTCGTCAACCGGCGCGAGGGGGTTCGCTAGCTAGGCGCGGCGCCTGGGGCGCAGGACGTGGACATGGGCCGCGTCGTAGAGCGCGCTGTCGGGGAAATGCGCGGGGGCGAGGGCGCGTCCCACGAAGATCAGCGCGGTGCGGGTGATCTTCGCGGCGCGCACCCTGTCGCGGATGTCCGAAAGCGTGCCGCGCAGGATCAGCTGGTCGGGCCAGCCCACGCGATAGGCGACCACCACCGGGCAATCGGCGCCGTAGAGGGGCGAGAGGCGCCGCTCCACCTCGAGCAGGTTGCGCACCGAGAGATGGATGGCGAGCGTCGCGCCGCTGCGGCCCAGGGTTTCGAGATCCTCGCCTTCCGGCATCGCGGAGGATTTCATCGCGGTGCGGGTCAGGATCACCGTCTGCGAGACCTCGGGGATGGTCAGCTCCTGCCCGAGGGCCGCGGCCGCCGCGGCGAAGGCCGGGACGCCGGGCACGATGGCATAGGGAATGCCGAGCTCCGCCAGGCGCCGGATCTGCTCGGCGATGGCGCCGTAGAGCGAGGGGTCGCCGGAATGCACGCGGGCCACGTCCTGACCGGCCGCATGCGCCGCGGCGATCTCGTCGACGATCTCGTCGAGCGTCAGGGGCGCGGTATCGCGCACCCGTGCGCCGGCGGGCGCGCAGGCGACGATCGCCGCGGGCACCAGCGAGCCGGCGTAGAGGCAGACCGGGC
>NZ_DAIUBO010000352.1:0-2770 GCF_036846665.1 Amaricoccus sp.
GCGATCCTGTTCATCAGCCACAAGTTCGACGAGATCTTCCGCATCGCCGACCGCTACACGGTGTTCCGCGACGGGGCGCTCGTCGGGGAGGGGCGGATCGCCGACGTGACCCAGGACGAGCTCGTGCGCATGATGGTCGGCCGGTCGGTCGACCAGATCTTCCCGCGCCGCGATCATCGCCCCGGCGAGGCGGTGCTCGAGGTCGCCGGCTACAGCCATCCGACCGAGTTCGAGGATGTCGGCTTCACGCTCCGCCGCGGCGAGATCCTCGGCTTCTACGGATTGGTCGGCGCCGGGCGGAGCGAATTCATGCAGGCGCTCTTCGGCATCACCCGACCCTCGAAGGGCAGGGTCAGGATCGACGGCAGGGACGCGGTCATCCGCAGCCCCGCGGAGGCCGTGCGGGCGGGCATCGTCTACGTGCCCGAGGACCGCGGCAGGCAGGGCGCGGTGATCGGGCTGCCGATCTTCCAGAACGTGACGCTGCCGTCCTTGGCGCGGACCTCGCGGCACGGCTTCATCCGGCTGGCGGAGGAATTCGCCCTCGCCCGCGAATATACCGAGCGGCTGGATCTGCGCGCGGCATCGCTCGACCAGGACGTCGGCAATCTCTCGGGCGGCAACCAGCAGAAGGTGGTGATCGCCAAATGGCTCGCCACCCAGCCACGGGTGATCATCCTCGACGAGCCGACCAAGGGCATCGACATCGGCTCGAAGGCGGCCGTGCACGAATTCATGGCCGAGCTCGCGGGCCAGGGCCTCGCCGTCGTCATGGTCTCCTCGGAGATCCCCGAGATCCTCGGCATGTCCGACCGCGTGATCGTCATGCGCGAAGGCCGGATCGTGGCCGAGTTCAACCGGGACGAGCTTGCCCCGGAGCGGCTCGTGCGCCACGCCGCCGGCATCGCCGAGGCCGCGGCATGATCCGGCGCTTCCTCAGGTCGCGCGAGGCGATTCTGCTCGGCGCCATTGTCCTGCTGATCCTCCTGATCTCGACGCGCTACGAGGGCTTCGTCGCGCCCTCGAACCTCGCCAATGTCTTCAACGACACCTCGCCGCTCATCATCCTCGCCCTGGGCCAGATGGTGGTGATCCTGACGCGCTGCATCGATCTCTCGGTCGCGGCGAACCTGGCGCTGACCGGCATGGTCGTGGCGATGCTCAACACCGCGGCGCCCGGCATGCCGATCCCGCTGATCATCCTGCTCGCCCTGGCTTTGGGCGCGATCATGGGCGCGGCGAACGGCCTGCTGGTCTGGAAGCTCGGCATTCCGCCGATCGTGGTCACGCTCGGCACGCTGACGATCTACCGCGGCATCATCTTCGTCATTTCCGACGGCCAGTGGATCAACGCCCATGAGATGAGCCCGGCCTTCAAGGCCTTCCCGCGCGCGGTGATCCTCGGTCTGCCGGTCCTGTCCTGGATCGCCATCCTGGTGATCGCCGCCTTCGCCGTGCTGATCTCCCGCACGCCGCTCGGCCGCGCCTTCTTCGCCGTCGGCGGCAACCCCCATGCGGCGGTCTATACCGGGATCGACGTCGGGCGGACGCAGTTCCTGGCCTTCGTGATCTCGGGCACGCTCGCCGGCCTGACCGGCTATCTCTGGGTGGCGCGCTATGCGGTGGCCTATGTGGACATCGCCGGCGGCTTCGAGCTCGACGTCATCGCCGCCTGCGTCATCGGCGGCATCTCGATCGCCGGCGGCGCCGGCTCGGTCGGAGGCGCGGTCCTCGGAGCGCTGTTTCTCGGCGTGATCAAGAACGCGCTGCCGGTGATCGACGTCTCGCCCTTCTGGCAGCTCGCGATCTCGGGCGCGGCGATCATCGTCGCGGTGGCGTTCAACGCGCGATCGCAGCGGGCGAAGGGCCGGATCATCCTCAAGCGGGCGGAGCACGCGACATGACGGCGACAGCGGGCCACCGCCGCATCCCCGACCGGCTCAATTCACCCTTGCAGCGCATAGCCGGGCGCTGGGAGACCCTGCTGCTCGGCCTGGCTCTGGCGATCTTCGTCGCCAATTCGCTGGTGTCGCCGTATTTCCTGGATGCCTGGAACCTGTCGGACGCGACGTTCAACTTCACCGAGAAGGCGATGATCGCCTTTCCCATGGCGCTCCTGATCGTCTCCGGCGAGATCGACCTGTCGGTGGCCGCGATCATCGCGCTTGCATCGACCGCCATGGGGGCCGCGGTCCAGTTCGGCGCCGGGACGACCGAGATCGTGCTGATCGGCCTGGTCGTGGGCCTGCTCTGCGGCGCCTTCAACGGGTTGCTCGTCACCCGCCTCGGCCTGCCCTCGATCGTGGTGACCATCGGCACCCTGAGCCTCTTCCGCGGCATCGCCTATATCGTGCTCGGCGACAAGGCCTACACCGGTTATCCGCCCGCCTTCGCCTGGTTCGGCCAGGGCTATGTCTGGTGGGTGTTCTCCTTCGAGCTGGTGCTCTTCGCCCTGCTCGCCCTCGCCTATGGCGTGCTCCTGCACGGCACGAACTTCGGGCGGGCGGTCTATGCGATCGGCAACAATCCCACCGCGGCGCTCTTCTCCGGGATCCGGGTGGCGCGGGTGAAGTTCATCCTCTTCCTGATGACGGGGCTCATGTCCGGGGTTGCCGCCGTCTGCCTGACCTCGCGGCTCGGCTCCACCCGGCCATCGATCGCCGTGGGATGGGAGCTCGAGATCGTGACCATGGTCGTGCTCGGCGGCGTCAGCATCCTCGGCGGGTCGGGTTCGATCCCCGGCGTGGTGATCGCCGCCTTCGTCATGGGG
>NZ_DAIUBO010000353.1:0-2727 GCF_036846665.1 Amaricoccus sp.
GGCCGAGTGAATCACGGTTCGACGAAAACTGACAGGTAAATGCGGGTGCCCAGCTGACCCAGATCGGCGCAGGCCTGGTGGAAGATGCCGATGACGGTGCCGCTGGAGTCGTCACAGCGCTCGAAGACGGGCGAGGCGAGCGCCATGAACCGCCACATGAGCGCCAGCGCCTCGTCTGGATCGGCCGACGCTATCTGCTCAACGATGGCGCGCCGCTGGGTTTCGAGATCGGTGACCAGCGCCTTGCGGTTTTTCCATGTGATGAAACTGCGCGCACGGGCGATACTGGTCAGCCGCTTGGTGATCTCCCGTGCGGCCTCCCTCGGGCTCTGGGCCCCCGCGAGCGCGAGCCGCAGCTTGCGCTTGGCCGCCGCGTTCCCGGTGCTGACCTCGATCAGCAATTGCGCCAGGCGCACGGCGCCCAGCGCTTCGAGGTTCTTCGCATTGAGGGTGGTCTTGGAAGCCATCGGATCGCCAGTTTCTTTTCCCCGAGCCTATCAGCGGTCCGCGGGCGCCGGAACCTGCGTTCTGATTCGCTGGACTCGTCGATTTCCCGCACCAGCGCGCCGAAACGCCATGCGCGGAACCGCGCGCTATTTCCTTTTCCTTCGCAATTTCAATGTGTTCGTTGACTGTCGCCCGCGCTTCAGCACTGTGGAACGGCGAAAGAACCACCGAAGAACGCCATGCCCAAGATCACCAAACGCCTCGTCGACGCCGCGGAAGCCCGCCTCGCCGAATACTTCGTCTGGGACAGCGAGATCCCCGGCTTCGGGCTGCGCGTGCTGCCGAGCGGGCGCAAGGGCTACGTGGTCCAGTATCGCGCCGGACGCCGATCCCGGCGGATCAGCCTCGGGCCCAGCACGGTCCTGACCTGCGAGCAGGCCCGCAACCGCGCCATCTCCATCGTCGCCGCCGCGCGCAACGGCGCGGACCCCGCCGCCGAGCGGGACGCGGGGCGCAAGGCGATCACGGTGAAGGAGCTGGCCGAGCGGTTCGACAGGGAACACATCGCGATCCGCGTGAAGGCCAGCACAGCCAAGGAATATCGCCGGAACCTCGAACGCTTCATCCTGCCCGCGCTCGGGCAGCTGACGGTCACGGGCATCACCCGGGCGGACGTGGCGAAGTTCCATCACGACATGCGTCACATCCCTTATCAGGCGAACCGCTGCCTCGAAGTGGTCTCGAAGATGTTCAGCCTCGCCGAGATGTGGGGGCTGCGTCCGGACGGCACAAATCCGCGAAAGCACATCCGGAAGTATCCCGAAGAGAAGCGCGAGCGGTTCCTCAGCGCGGCGGAACTGCGCCGCATCGGCGAGGTGCTGCGCGAGATGGAGGCGGAGGGGATCGAACTGCCCTCGGCCATTCTCGCGGCGCGCCTGCTGATCCTGACCGGCTGCCGCCTGAACGAGATCATGACGTTGAAGTGGACCCACGTCGATCTGGCCGAGCGCGTCCTGCGCCTGCCGGATTCCAAGTCCGGCGCCAAGGTCATCCATCTCGGCCAGCCCGTCGTCGATCTGCTCCGCGACGCTCAGCGCATCGACGAGAACCCGTGGGTCATCACCGGCACCCTGCCGGGCAAGCGCCTGAGCGATCTGCAGCCCTTCTGGCAGCGCGTCCGTGCCCGCGCCGGCGTCAAGGACGTCCGCATCCACGACCTGCGCCACACCTTCGCGTCGACCGCCGTCGCCTCGGGTCAGGGTCTGCCCATGATCGGCAAGCTCCTTGGCCACACGCAGGTCCAGACCACGGCGCGCTACGCCCATTTGGCGGCCGAGCCGGTGCGGATGGCTGCCGATGCGGTGGCGCAGAACCTCAGGCAATCCTTGGGATAATCGCGCCCCGCCACGTCCCTTTTCGATTGATCGCGCAGTTCCGCGCGGCTACCCTCCAAGAAAGCCCAGAAATTGGGCGCGCACAGTTCGCGTGCGCGCAGGGCTGGGCGGGGGTGCGACGTGGACCGGGACAAGGCCGAACTTCGCTGGGGGATCGAGCAGCGGCTCGAGTTCATCGAGTTCCGCCTGTTCTGGGAGGGTCACGTCAATCGCATCGACGTGATGCAGCAGTTCGGCGTTTCGGTGAACCAGGCATCCTCGGACCTGAACCGCTACATCGCGCTGGCGCCGGACAACATGGTCTACGACAAGAGCGCGCGCACCTATGTCCGTGGTCCGGACTTCGACTGCAGGTTCCGCCCGCCAGACGCAGCGCATTACCTCGCCCAGCTCCGCCTGGTTGCCGACGATGTGCTGGAGCGCGAAGACTGCTGGATCCCTGACCTGCCGTCCTACGCTTCGGCACCGACGCCTGTGCGGGGCGTCGATCCGGTGACGCTCCGCTCGGTCGTCGGTGCCATCCGCCGGTCCGAGGCGATCGAGGTGAAGTACCAGTCTCTGTCGACCCCGGAGCCGCGCTGGCGCTGGATCGCTCCGCACGCCATCGGATTCGACGGGTTTCGCTGGCATACGCGGGCGTTCTGCCTGACCGACGATTGCTTCAAGGACTTCCTGCTCTCACGGATCCTCGGCATCCGAGGATCGCGGGAGAGCGAAACGTCGGCCAACGAAGATCGCGACTGGCATTCCGAGGTCACCCTGGAGGTTGGCCCCCACCCTGAGCTCTCGGATTCGCAAGCCAAGGTCATCGCGCTCGACTACGGGATGCGAGGCGGCAAGGCGAAGATCAAGGTGAGGCGCGCGCTCCTCTACTACGCGCTCAGGC
>NZ_DAIUBO010000354.1:0-2716 GCF_036846665.1 Amaricoccus sp.
GCGATCAGCGACTTCGGCGATGCGCGGCTCTGGTCCGAGACCACCCGGATCGACCTGCGTGTCGCCGAGGTGGCAAACCCACGCCCCGGCGACCGCATCGAGATCGAAGGCGACGCCTTCCTCATTCAGGGCGAGCCCGTCGGCGACCGCGAGCGGCTGGTCTGGACCGTCGATCTGAGGCCCGCGTGATGGCCATGAAACTGAAGCTCGACATCGATCCCGACATCGTCGCGATGATGGCGGCCGAAGTGGCGGCGGGCGAACGCGCGGTGACGTCCGCCATGCGCGAGTCCGGGACCGGGCTGAAGACGGCCTGGCGCTTCCAGATCACCGGCGCGGGACTCGGCACACGGCTCGCCAACTCGATCCGAAGCCAGAACTTCCCGAGGTCGGGCGAAAGCCTGGACGCGGCAGCTCTCGTCTGGTCCAAGGCGCCAGTGATCGTCGGCGCGCATGACACCGGCCCGCTGATCCGCTCGAAGAACGGGTTCTGGCTGGCGATCCCGCTGCCCGCTGCAGGCAAATCCCTGCGTGGGGGCAGGATCACGCCCGGCGAATGGGAACGGCGACGCGGCCTGCGCCTGCGCTTCGTCTATCGCCAGATGGGCCCCAGCCTGCTGGTAGCGGAGGGACGGCTGAACACGAAGGGTCAGGCGGTAGTGTCGCGCTCCAAGACCGGGCGCGGAAAGGTCACCGCGCCGATCTTCCTGCTCGTGCCGCAGGTCAAGCTGCCGAAGCGGCTGGACTTGGCGCGGGATGCAGACCGGGCGTTGGACAGCGTGCCGGGGCTGATCGTGGCAAATTGGATTGAGGATAGATTGTGATGTCTGCTGTCCGGGCTATTCCGCAGCGCCTTGCGGGTCTCTTTCGCGCGACTCGAGATCGCGCCGCGCCACGGCGAGTATTGATCGGGACAGCTCGTGAAGTTGGTCGGCAGCCAATCGGTTGATCTGCCAGAACAGGCGTCGCTCCAGGACCTTGCCGGGCACAAGCTCGACAAGCTCACCGCGGTCCAGATGGTGCCTCGCGAGCTGGAACGGATTGAGCGCCCATCCCATGCCGGCGAGGCTTCCTTCAAGGAAGCTCTGCGTCGAGGGGAGCCAGTGGGTGGGGAAGGCGAGATCGTGCCCGAAGACCTCTCGAGCCCAGACATTCTGAAGCCGGTCCTTCTGGTTGAAGGTGAGAGCAGGCGCACGCTGGAAAGCCTCCTCCGTGAGACCTTGCGGGAAGTATCGCGCCACGAAGTCAGGACTAGCCGTAGCCAGGTAGCTGAGCGATCCGAGGGGCGTGACCCGACATCCCTGCACGGGTCTTTCCAGCGAGGTAACGGCGGCAAGTACCCGGCCGCGTCGCAGCCAGTCCGCTGTATGGTCCTCGTCGTCGATCGCGACGTTCACGAGGTAGTCGGTGGTCCTCGTGAAGGAGGCGATGGCCTCGAGAAACCAGGTCCCGAGACTGTCGGCGTTCGTGGCCACGTTAACGGTTACCCGCTGAGCGGCTCCTTCGGAGCCGGAGAACTCGGGCAACTGCTCCATGAGGTCCTTCTCGAGCATGCCAACGCGGTCCATGTGCCGGCAAAGCGCGAGGCCCTTGTCCGTGGCCGTGCAGGGCGTGCCTCGTTCGATGAGCACCGCGCCGAGGCGCTCTTCGAGATGCTTGACGCGCTGCGAGATGGCGGACGGCGTCACATGGAGTGATGCCGCAGCCCGTTCGAAACTCCCGGTCCTGACGACCGCGGCAACGGCGCGGAGGGCCGCGTAGTCGATCATGATTCAGTTTTCCTTCATCAGGCTCAGCATCCTTAATTTGTCTAATCCGTCATATCATCGTAGCTCAAGGCGAAACCCTTCGAATGGGACGCCCGCCAATGGACCTCGCCGTTTTCTTCACCGGAATGATGATGAGCCTCAGCCTCATCGTGGCCATCGGAGCGCAGAACGCCTTCGTGCTGCGGCAAGGTTTGCGCGGCGAACATGTCCTCCCCGTCTGTCTGGCCTGCGCGATCTCGGACGCGATCCTCATCACCGTGGGCGTGACCAGCTTCCGTAGCGTCTCGGAGTGGTTGCCCTGGCTCGAGCCTGTGATGCGCTACGGCGGCGCCGCCTTCCTGGTCTGGTATGGCCTGAAGAGCCTTCGCTCGGCGCTACGCTCGAACGAGGCGCTGGCGGCTGATGTCTCGCTGGCGACGACCGATCTTTTCCGCACGCTGGTCGCTTGCCTCGCCATCACCTGGCTGAACCCGCATGTGTATCTCGACACGGTCGTCCTGCTGGGCACCATCTCCACCCAGTTCACGGACAGCCAAGGGTCCTTCGCGATCGGCGCGATCCTCGGATCGTTCGTCTTCTTCTTCGCCCTCGGCTACGGTGCCATCAAACTGCGCCCGGTGTTCGAGCGACCGGCGGCCTGGCGCATTCTCGAAACGCTCATCGCGCTGGTGATGTGGCTTATCGCCTTCAAGTTGCTGGCCGGAACCTGAGAGTATCCTCGATGGAGAACATCAACCATCTGCTCGTCGTCTTCATCGCCTACGTGATTGCGGCCGGAAGCCCCGGTCCGAGCACCCTTCGGATCATGGGTGTGGCGATGAACCATGGTCGGCAGGCCGGGCTGGCGCTGGCCGCGGGCGTCATCTCCGGATCGCTGTTCTGGGGGCTGTCTGCGGCCACTGGTGTTTCCGCGTTGCTCGCGCGCTATGCCGAGGCCCTGATCGTCC
>NZ_DAIUBO010000355.1:0-2678 GCF_036846665.1 Amaricoccus sp.
GGCGGGCGCGCTTGTCGCGCCTGCCGGGGGGCAGGCAGGCGCGCGCGGATTTGTCCTTGCCAAATCCGCGAAGTGAATGCGCCGCCGTCTCGGACGAGCGCCAACGTGCTTGCCGGAGACTCCAAAATATCAACTCAAAGGACGGTCACCCTCAATCCGGATCGAGCACCTCCTTGGCGGCATTGATCAGCGCCGCCAGCGCGTCCGAGCCGCCCAGGTCGGGATGCACCCGGCGCATCAGCCGGTGATGGGCGGCGCGGATCTCCTCGAGGCTCGCGCCCGGCTCGAGCCCGAGAATCCGGTAGGCCTCCGCCTTGCCGAGCCCGCCGGCGCCCGCCGGCGGCGGGCCCACGCCGTCGGGATCCTCGCCACTCCCGCGCCGATCCAGATAGGCCAGGAGGAGCGAGAGGCTGTCCTCGTCGCCCGCCGCCTCGAATTCCGCGACCAGCGCCTGAAGCTCCTCGGCGGAAAGCGCGGAGAGCTCCGCCCCGGCGAAACGCCCGGTGAGCACCTCGCCGTCCATCGCGCCGCTGTCGTGATCGAGCGTCATGGCGAGACCGGCCGTGCGCACCTCCGAGATCTGGCCGGGGCTCGGCCCCCCGCCCAGGGGCTGTGCCGAACGCCAGATGCTGAACCCCAGCGCCGCCAGCGGCAGCGCCAGCGCGAATTGCCGCAGCGCGCCGAGCGCGACGCCCCCGGCCATCAGTGCCGCCCCGAGCGCGGGCCGGGGCGGGAGGCGCAGGAAGGCGATCACGCCGAAAACCAGGGCCAGCAGCGCGATCAGCGGTCCCGCCCATGCGATCATGGTCGAAGATCGGCCAGCAACCGGCTGGAAGCGGTGGAGTTCTGGGCCTCCAGCGCCACCCGTCCACCCGCCGCAAAGGCGCCGATCGCTTCGAGAAGCGCCCGCAACTCCGCCGCCGCCCGCGGATCGAAGGGCAGGAACACGCCGCCGGTGAGCCGCGCGATCTCGCGATAGGCCCGCTCGGCCGTGGCATCGCCGCCTTCGAGGAACATGAAGGCGCGGGTATTGCGCAGCGCGAGCCGCCCGGCCTTGTGGCAGAGCCGGTCGATATCCTCCTCCATGGCATCGCCCACATAGACCAGCGCGGCCAGCGGCGCCTGCGCCGCCACCTTCTCCGCATGGTCGAGGATCTTGCCGATCTGGGTCAGCCCGCCGCGGCAGGTGATCCCGGACATGACCTCGGTCAGGGCGGCCGCGTCGCGCACCCAACGCGACGCCCGCGCCTCGCCATGTCCGCGGAAATAGGCGAGCTGCACGTCGAGCCCGCCCACGCGCGCGCTCGCCTCGAAGAGTCCGGCCTGCAGGTGGCAGGCCAGATCCCAGGTCGGCTGGCGGCTCATGGTCGCGTCGAGCGCGAAGATCAGGCGGCCGCGCCCGCCGGCGGGCCCGCGCCCGGCATGGCGCGCCTCGGCGAGGAACGCCGCCATCTCGGCCTTGCTCGAAACCGGCCCGGCCGGCGTCGTGTCGCGCGGGGCCTTCGTGGGCAGGTCGTTGCGCTTGCTCATCGTCATCACTCCCCTGCATCATCTGGCCTCGCGTGCCGGCGATGCAAGCCTCTTGTCCGCGTCCCCGCGGGGCCGGCGGGATGCGCGTTAACACTTTTATTAAGCTATAACAATGGCTTGAAGAATGTCCTCATGGGGACAGCCCGGGGACGGGCCCTGCCGCAGGCACGCCTCAGGCCGGAACGCGGCCGAAGGCCTCGGTGGGATCCGCGATCGGGGCGCCGGTGGCGAAGCCCTGGGCATGGGTGAAGCCGAAGGCCCGCACCGCCTCGAGCTGGGCCGGCGTCTCGATCCCCTCCGCGGTGATCGCGACCCCCTGACCGCGGGCCGAGGCGATGATGGCGCGGATGAGATCCGCGGTGGCGGGATTTGCGAGATCCTGCACGAAGGAGCGGTCGAGCTTGATGCGGTGATGCGGCAGCCGCGCGAGATAGGCCAGCGCGCTGTAGCCGGTCCCGAAATCGTCGAGCGCGATCCGGATGCCGCGCGCGATCAGCGCCTCGAGCTGGCTGACGGTCTGGGCATTGTCCCGCATCAGCACGGTTTCGGTGATCTCCAGCTCCAGCCGCTCCGCCGGAAAGCCCGAGCGCGCCAGCGCCGCGTCGATCTCCTCCACGAAATGCGGCTGGTGGAACTGGAGCGCCGAGATATTGACCGAGAGCGCGAGCCCCTCCGGCCAGCGCGCGGCCATCGCCAGCGCCGTGCGCAGGGTCCAGGCCCCGAGCGGCAGGATCAAGCCGGTCGCCTCGGCGAGGGGGACGAAGCTCGTCGGCCGGATGTCGCCCCGGGTCGGGTGGCGCCAGCGCAAGAGCGCCTCCGCGCCGGTGATCTCCCCGGTCTCGAGGCTCAGATAGGGCTGGAAGACCACATGCATCTGCCCCTCGGGCAGGGCATGGGCCAGATCGAACTCCAGATGGCTGCGCTCCTGGTCGATGGTCTCGATGGCCGGCAGGTGCAGGGCATAGCGGTTGCGCCCGTCGTGCTTGGCCCGGCGCAGCGCCGCGACCGCCTGGGTCAGCACCGTCGCGCTGGCGGCCTCCGCCGTCAGCTGGTCGACGATCCCGATGCTCGCCTGCACCGAAATGCGCCGCCCGCCGAAATCCATCGGCCTGGCGATTGTGCGCAGCAGCCGGTCGGCGAGGGCCTCG
>NZ_DAIUBO010000356.1:0-2678 GCF_036846665.1 Amaricoccus sp.
GGGGGCCAGGAGCCGCGTGTAGAAGGTCGCCCCCCCCACCACCCCCGTGGCGCGCGCCATCAGCCCGATCCCCGGGCGGGCGTCGAAGCGCGGCAGCAGCAGGACCCGCCCGCCGTTCATCAGCATAAGGTTCAGCGCCACGAAGAGCCCGTGGGTGTGATAGAGCGGCAGGGCGTGGATCAGCACGTCCCCCGGCCGGAACCCCCAGAGCGCGTGCAGCGTCGCGGCATTCGACCAGAGATTGTCGTGGCTGAGCATCGCGCCCTTGGAAAGCCCGGTGGTCCCGGAGGTATAGAGGATCGCGGCGATGTCCTCGCCCGAGCGCGCCGCCACCGCCCGGTCCGAGGGCAGGCCCTCCGCCTGGGCGGTCAGCGAGCCATGGCCATCGGCCCCGAGGGTGAAGAGCCAGGCGCTGCCCTGCTTCGCCAGCGCGGCGAGCGCGGCCTCCGAGCCGGGGTCGCAGACCAGCACCTTCGGCCGCGCGTCCTTCAGGAAATGCCCGAGCTCGGCCGGGGTATAGGCCGGATTCAACGGCACATGGACCGCGCCGCATTGCAGGACCGCGAGATAGAGCGCCACATTGGCGACCGATTTCTCCACCTGCACCGCGATCCGGTCGCCGGGCGCGACGCCCGAGGCCTTGAAGAGCGCCGTGATGCGCCCGGCATGCTCCAGCAGGTCGGCAAAGGTCACCGCCGCCCCCTCCGCGGTCTCGATCGCCACCCGGCCGCGCTCGGCGGGAAACCGTTCGGCGAGCCGCGCGAAAAGCGAAGCGCTCATGCCCACCGGCACGGGCCGTGCCTCCCGAAGGGACCAAACGGCAATGACATCATGCGACCTCCGGTCGAGGGGCCCGGAGCGCGCGAACGCCAAGGCCGAGGAGAGTCGGGCGGCACCCTCCGCTGCCGGATCCGCGGGAGGAAGGCGGCGGCACTGCGGGGGACGCGCGCCCGCCCCAGGCGAAACGGTCTTCCGGCGACGGCATCGCGGGCCATGGAATTCCTCCCCCGGGGGCGCCGGGGCCGGCGGGCGGCCCCGGCGGGTGGCTCAGCTGCCGAGCGCCTTGTCGGTCACCGCATGGGTCCAGGCGCCCTCGGGCTCCCTGGTGATCACAGGATCGGAGCCGGCGGCGAGCAGCGTCTTGACCGTGCGCTCGTAATCGGCCGGGTCGAGCGCGCCGTCGGAACCGGCGGTGAGCTTGGCGATCTCGCTCATCATCCGCATCTGATGCGCCTCGGTCTGGGCGCCGGTCTCGTCGTTCTCGAGCACGATCATCGCCGCCTCGTCGGGATGCTCCTCGGCCCATTTCCAGCCCTTCATGCTGGCGCGCACGAACTTGGCCATGGTCTCGACGAAGGCCGGGTCGCTCAGGCGGTCCTCGAGCACGTAGAGCCCGTCCTCCAGCGTCGCCACGCCCTCGTCCTGGTACTTGAAGACCGTCAGATCCTCGGGCGTGAGCCCGGCGTCGATCACCTGCCAGTATTCGTTGTAGGTCATGGTCGAGATGCAGGCGGCCTGCTTCTGCAGCAGCGGATCGACGTTGAAGCCCTGCTTGAGCACCGTCACGCCCTCCGGCCCGCCGTCGGTGGGGATGCCGAGCGTGCTCATCCAGCTCAGGAAGGGATATTCGTTGCCGAAGAACCAGACCCCGAGCGTATGGCCCTTGAAATCCCCGGTCGCGGTCACGCCGCTGTCGTTGCGGCAGGTCAGCATCATTCCGCTCGACTTGAAGGGCTGGGCGATGTTGACCAGCGGCAGCCCGGCCTCGCGCGCGGCGAGCGCCGCCGGCATCCATTCCACGATCACGTCGGCCCCGCCGCCGGCGATCACCTGCGGCGGGGCGATGTCCGGGCCGCCCGGCTTGATCGTGACGTCGAGCCCCTCCTCCTCGTAGAATCCCTGATCCGCCGCGACGTAATAGCCCGCGAACTGGGCCTGGGTGACCCATTTGAGCTGGAGCGTCACCTCCTCGGCGCGCGCGGCACCGGCGAGCATCAGGAGCGTCGCGGACGCCCCGGCAATCATGGTTCTCATCTGCGAACCCTTCCTTCTATCCCGATGTTTCACTAGCAACTCGAGCCGGGCGCCCAGGCGTAGCCCCAGGCCCCCTTGTATTGCGCCCATTGCTGGCATTTCTCCTCCGAGGGGAGGTTCCTGCAGCCGACCAGCTCGTCCTGCGAATTGTAGATCCGGCAACGGCCCCCCGATTCGGGCGCCGCCGCCTCGCCTTCCGTCCAGGCACCGATCGCGCCGACCTTGCCCAGTTCCACGATCTTCTCCGCCATGGTCGTCTCCCTACTTTCTCTGTTCCGGAGGCCTCAGCGGCCCCGCTGCGACGGATGCCAGAAGGTCACCGCCCGCTCCACCAGCGCCACCGCGCCGTAGAAGGCCGATCCGACCAGCGCCGCCACCGCTATCTCCGCCCAGACCATGTCGAGCGCCAGCCGCCCGACCTCGGTCGAGATGCGGAAGCCCATGCCTTCTGTCGGCGATCCGAAGAATTCGGCCACGATGGCGCCGATCAAAGCCAATGTCGTGCAGATTTTCAAGCCATTAAAGAGAAACGGCGCCGCCGCTGGCAACCTTAGCGTGAAAAGTTCCTGCCCGTAGCTCGCGGCATAAGTATGCATCAGGTCGCGCTGCGCCGTCTCGGCGGCGCCGAGCCCCTGCACCGTGTT
>NZ_DAIUBO010000357.1:0-1434 GCF_036846665.1 Amaricoccus sp.
GAGATGCGCGTGGTGCTCACGCCGTCCTCTTCGAAAAGGCCGGTGGCGGAAATCTGCCCCGGCCGATACGGCTCGCTGTTGATCGCCGCCGTGAGCGACTCGATGGTGAAGCCTTCACCATCCCAAATATCTACCATTGGTCCGGACATGAGGCCCTCCTATCGAGCGATGATCGAGACAGCGGCAAGCTGACCGAGCTTCGCCGTGCGCTTGTTGTCGTTGTCGACCGACGAATGGAAGATGAGCATCGGCTCCTTCACTTCCGCCTGCCGGCTGATGACCACGGCCTCGACGTCCGCCGACGTGGCGTCGACGCCGTAGGCGAGAATGGCCTTGGCCACCTCCGCGCCTTCGATGCCGGAGACCTCGGCGTTCGGCGAGAAGGTGTATTTCTTGCTGGCGGTGATGACGCCGAGCAGGGTGCCGGGTTCCAGCTTGCCGGCCCCCGAGGCGATGGTGACGACGTCGCGCGAAATCTTGCCGTTGCCTTCGGACAGCACGAAAGCAAGATTGCGCGGGCCTTCTGTCTTGATGCCGAGCATTGATCAGCCCTCCTGATTCTGCTTGCGCCGCGAGGCATAGATCGCGGACGTGTCGATGGTTGCCTTCTTGGCAGGGGCCGAAGGGGCCGCAGGCCCGGCGGCGGCGAGGCGCTGCTGTTCGTAGGAGGCAGCGGTGTCGGCGGCCTTCGTCGGCGACACGTTCGCCACCACGAAGGCGGCGACGTCGGCGCCCGACATGCCCGGCGACTTGATCGCGAGGTCGAGGGCAGCGGCCATGCGGCCCCCGTCGCCCTTCACGCCTTCCGCGCCGAGGGCCGCGGCAAGGCGGTCGCTTTCCGCCTTCGCCCCCTCCGCCTTGCCGGTCTCCGACGCTGCGGTGACGGCAGCGTCGTGCTCGGCCTGCGAGATGCCGGGCTTCTTGTCGCCGCCGGCGGGCGCATCGTCTTTCGACATAGCACTTTCCTTCTGGTTAGCGTCTGACGCCGGGGCGCCGGGTTCTGCCCCTTCGGGCACAGGTTCGACCGCGTCCCCGAGCATCGCATCGTGGACGGCGGCCAAAATGCTCTTGGCCATGGTTTCAGCCCTTTCGGTTGACTTCCTTCACGAAGGCGGCGAACGCCTCCTGTCCGTTCCCAACGGCGTCGACGAGGCCGAGCCGAAGCGAGTCCTGCGCGTCGAAGGCGTCGGCTTCCGTCGCCAGCGCGGCGGCCTTCGTCGTGCGACGGCCCCGGCCTTGTGCAACTGCGGCGGCGAAGCTGTCGCGCATCGCTTCGACCTGCGCCTGCCAGCGCGCCCGCGTTTCGGGCGGAAGCGGCAGGAAGGGGCTTCCGTCCACCTTGTGACGACCGGCATGGATCAGCGTGACCTTGATGCCGTCCTGTTCGAGGTTGCCGCTGAAATCGGCGTGCATCATCACGACGCCGATGGAACC
>NZ_DAIUBO010000357.1:1534-2674 GCF_036846665.1 Amaricoccus sp.
TCGACCGGGCCTTCGCCGTTGACGACGCTGACCGGGAACCCGGTCAGGCGCGGGCCGAGCATCCGAATGACCGTCTCGGCCTTCCTCGGATGATAAAGGTGCGGCTGCTCGAACAAGATCGAGCAGATGCGGTCAAAGGCTGGCATAAGATGCCCTCTCAAACAAAGCGCATGCTCTTGGCATAGCGCCGGCGGCGGCCCTGCGAGGCGGCGCACTCGTTTTCGTACCGTTCGATAAGCTCCCGCAGCCGGGCGGCATTGGCCGCGCTCCATCGGACCTCATCCTCGCCGAAGCGCGTCATGGCCACGCCGCCGCCGGTCGCGATGATCAGTTCGGCCTTCTTGAGTTCCGAGGCGACCTCACACGGATTGTTGATGTCGACGGAAACGCCATTGATCAGCACCGTCGTCATCATGCCCTCTCTTTCTTCCGGGTTTCGTCTTCTTCCCGATCCCCGTCCTTGTTCGAGGCCGGGTTGCGAACGAAGGGCGAAGGCATGCCGGCAGCGACATAGCGATCGTGCTCGCGCTGCCGCTGCTCGAAGACTTCGTCCGGATCCTTCCCGAGCTCGGCGCACTCGTCGGCCAGCGTCGAGGTGCCGTTGAAGATGCGCTCGCTCGACGCCTTCGCGCTCTTTCCGTCGTCGGCGGACGGCTTCGCCGGACCCTGCCAAAGCGCCCACGCGAAGCGTTCCCGGTTCGCGGCGAATGCTTCGTATCCGCCCTTCACCTCGATCCTGCTCTCGCCGACTTCCTCGTCCAGCCAGTTTTCGTAAAGAGACTGGCAAGGCGGCGCGGCAATGCGCTCGCGGCGACGGACGACGACTGGCCAGATCGACGAATTCTCCATCCGCACCGACGAATAGGTCGCGTTCTCGTGGTTCATCGTCAGGCCGCCGAACGAGATGCCGATCGCCCGCGCGATGTCGCGCGACAACTCCCTGTTGACCGACAGGAACTCCGGGCTGGGCGTCCGCGTCGAAAGCAGTTCCAGCTTCTCGCCGGGGGCGAGATGGGACACCCGCGGATTGCCGCTGATCGAAATCTCGCCCTCGGCGGCGCGGTCGAGCGCGGCCATGAAGAAATCGCGATAGCTGTCCTTGAACTCCTTGTCCTCGATCGCCTCGATCGCCTCGAAGGC
>NZ_DAIUBO010000358.1:0-2672 GCF_036846665.1 Amaricoccus sp.
CGAGGCGAGGATCGATGTCAGCGGCCTCTGGGGCGCGGTCGAGGGCTACGCCATCACGGCGCTCGAAAGCCCGCGCGCCTCGATCACCACGCTGTCGCGGCATTTCGGCTTCGACGCGGTGGAGACCGAGGGAGTCATCCGGTTCGTCATGCGCGGCCGTGCCTCCGTGGCCACCCTCGCGCCCGACGATCTGGTGGCTGCCCGCGAGGGCGACCTGCTGGAACTGACCCGCGGCCAGGAGACCGAACTGCCGCAGGCCCTGAAATGGCAGGTCGCGCGGGCCGACGAGGACTACGACGCAGCCCTCGTCGAGGCGCGGCGCATCACGGTGGACACGACCCGGATCGCCTCCGAGTCCTTCCCGATTGGGGTGCCACCCGAGGAAGCCGAGCGCCGCTGCCGCCGCGCGCTGATGGAGGCGTGGGTGGGTCGCGAGACGGCGGCGTTCCGTCTGCCACCCTCGCGGCTCGCGCTCGATCCGGCCGACGCAATTCGGTTGGAGCATGATGGGCGGTTGGTCGATCTGCGGCTCGTCTCCATCGCCGATGCCGATGCCCGCGGCATCGAAGCGGTCCGCCAGGACCGCGCGACCTACGACCTGCCGCCCGGCGCTCCCCGCGCGGCGTCGCTGACGCGGGCCGTGGTGTTCGGCGCGCCGGACGCGGTGCTGATGGACCTGCCGCAGCTCACCAAAGACCAGCCCGCGCATCGGCCGCTGGTCGCCGCGCACGCCGCTCCCTGGCCGGGCGAGATGGCGGTGTTCCGCAGTCCCTCGACCGATGGCTTCGAGCTGCTGACCACGTTCGGCAGCCGCGCCCGGATCGGGGCGCTGGTCTCGGACTTCTACGCTGGGCCGACGTCGCGCTTCGACCTCGGCAATGCGCTGGTGGTCGATCTGCTGACCGGCACGCTGGAAAGCGTCACGGACCTGACGCTGTTCGGCGGCGCCAACGCGCTGGCCATCGAAAGCGCGCCCCGCACCTGGGAAATCGTGCAGGCGGGCGCGGCCGAGCTGCTGGCGCCGGGTCGGTATCGTCTGACTCGGCTCCTGCGCGGCCAGCGGGGTACCGAAGGTTCGATGGGCAACCCGGCGCCCGCTGGCGCGCGGGTGGTGGTGCTGGACGATAGTCTCGCATCGCTGCCGATCGCTGAGGCCGATCTTGGCATCCCGTGGAACTGGCGCATCGGCCCTGCCAGCCGCCCGGTCAGTGACGAAACCTATGTGCCGCAATCCTTCGCACCCGCGGGTGTCGGTCTGCGGCCGTTCTCGGTCGCCCATGTGGAGCAGCCGTGGCGCACGCCACGCAGTCCCGGCGATCTGACGATCCGTTGGACGCGCCGGTCCCGCGCGCTCGCGGCCGACAGCTGGGGCGGGCTTGAGGTGCCTCTGACCGAGGAACTGGAAGCCTACGAGGTCGAGATCCTCGACGGCGCCACCGTGAAGCGAGTGCTGTCTGCGACCACCACCACCGCCGTCTACACCGACGCCCAGCAGACCGCCGACTGGGGCGCGCCGCTCGGCCCCGGCGACACGCTCGACATCCGCATCTACCAGCTCTCCGCCCTCGTCGGGCGGGGCGCGCCCAAGATCGTCACGCTCACCTTCTGAGGCCATTCCATGTCCGACGCCACGACCCATCTCCTGTTGCCCTACATCCTGGCGGCGCAGGCCCAGAAGCATGTCACCCACAACGAGGCGCTGCGGCTGCTCGACGGGCTCGTCCAGCTCTCCGTCCTCGACCGGGACCTGACGGCGCCGCCAGGCAGTCCTGGCGACGGCGACCGCTACATCGTCGCCTCAGGCGCGACGGGCGACTGGGCGGGCTGGGACCTGAACGTCGCACTCTGGACGGATGGCGCCTGGCTGCGTCTTCCGCCGCGGACGGGGTGGCGCGCATGGGTCGAGGACGAGGGCCTGCTGCTGGTCTATGACGGCGCAGGCTGGATCGGCACCACGCCCACGACGCTGCAGAACATGGCACTGCTCGGCGTCGGCACCACGGCTGATGCCGCTAACCCGTTCTCGGCCAAACTCAACGCTGCGCTCTGGACTGCGAAGACCGTGGCCGAGGGCGGCACCGGCGATCTGTTCTACACCATGAACAAGGAGGCGGCCGGCGACGATCTCGGGCTGACGCTCCAGACCGGCTTCGTGACCAAGGCGCTGGTCGGGCTGTTCGGCTCCGACAGGTTCCGGCTGGCAGTCTCCACCGACGGCAGCACCTTCTTCGATGGGCTCAGCATCGACAACGCCACCGGCATCGTCGATCAGCCCCGGCTGCCGCGGTTCAAGGCGTACACGAACTACGACAACTATGTCGGCATCGGAACCTGGACGAAGATCGGCCTGAACAACACCGACTATAACGATCAGGGAGCGTTCGATGCTGCCAACAACCATTTCGTGGCGCCCGTCGACGGCACCTACCTCTTCGGCGCGACGCTGCTCTACAAGATCAACGCCAGCACGACCGCGCGCATGCGGGGGCGGCTGGTGCTGAACGGAACCACGGAAATCCGCGGCTCCCTCGGCGAAATCTCCGCCACCCACGTCTCGCTCGCCACCGCCATCTGGCTGCAGACCATGGTCCCGCTCACCGCCGGCGATACCGTCGAACTGCAGGGGTATTTCCGGGTCGCGGACGGCTACTTCGCCGCCGATCACACGTCCT
>NZ_DAIUBO010000359.1:0-2651 GCF_036846665.1 Amaricoccus sp.
CGGCGGTGAGCGCCTGATCGACGGCGGCGTTGACTCGGTCGGCGAAGCTGGGGCGATGATTGTAATCGAGGGTCAAAACGGCACCTCCGGCGTCTGCGCCCGGGCGATGTCGGACATGGCCTCGCGGAAGCCCTCGACGGCCTCCTCGATCAGTGCGCGCACCTGCGCCTCGGTCAGATGGCCGAGCGGGGTGGCCCAGCCGATCTCGTCCATCAGCAGCGCCACGCGCTTCATGGTGGCGGTGATCGCGGCGCGCTCTTCCTCGGTCAGGTCAACCATGGCGAAACGCTCCCGCGCCAAACGCGTCCAGAAGGACTGGCAGGGCATTGAGCAGAACCAGACCGAGGGCCGGGGCTGCTTCGACCGGTGCGGATCGAACCAGCCAAAACCACGGGTGGGTTGCCGGCAGACAGCACAGAGCGTTCCACGCGGATGCCAGAGCCGCCGCCGGTCCGCGGCCGTGATGGGGGTGGATGTGGACATGGGTCATGCCGCCCTCCGTTCGGGCCGGGCGGCCGTGTCGATCAGCTGGCGGATGGCGCGCTTGTTGAAGCCGAAGGTCATCAGCGCCGAGGCGCGATAGCGCGTCAGGCCGAAGTCATGGCGGCACTCGGCCGGCAGGTATTGCAGCTGCTTCTCGGTCGGCGGCTGGCGCAGCCAGGAGCGCGTCTTGAAGGCGCTCTCGTCGGTCTCATGGGTGTTCAGCCAGTCGTCGGCCTGCGCGAGGCAGACGGTGCGCTCCCCGACACCCAACAGGTGGGGGCGTTCGCCCTTCGCGCCGCCGATGGCGTACCAGACTCCGTCCAGCCAGAAGATGCCGCCCCAGGCCGCGAAGCCCGTGGCCATCAGCGCGTCGTCCGTGCCGTAGAGGTCGACCCACGCGAAGCTGGACCGCTTCAGCAGGTCGATCTCGGTCATCATGAAGCCCGAGAGCGGCGCGGCACCGCCGCCTTCACCGGCCTCTTCGTCCTCCCGCGGAAGAACCTCGCCGCAGAGCGGGCATTCGGTGGCGGCCAGCGGGATCTCCGCCTCGCAGGCCGGACAGGTCTTGGTGGGTGCCTCGCCGGTCTCCGTCTTGCCGTCGAGATCGACATCCTGCTCCAATGTGCCGTGGATGAGGCTCGAGGTGCCGAAGTCGAGGACAATGCAGTCGGTCTTGACTATGCCGGGGTGTTCCTCGGGGTCGACGGTGCGCAGGCCCCGCCCGACCATCTGGATCATGGTGGACTTGTAGGAGCTGGGCCGCAGCAGCACGACGCAGGAGGTGGGCGGGTGATCCCAGCCCTCGGTCAGCACCGCGACGTTGACGACGACGCGGATGCTGCCCGCCGCGTAGTCGGCGAGGATCGCCTTGCGGGTCTCGGCCGCCAGATCGCCGTGGATCAGCGCTGCGGAAACGCCCGCTGCCCTGAACGCTTCGGTGACATGTTCGGCATGGGCGACGGTGGAGCAGAACACCACGGTCTGCCGGTCGCCCGCCTTTTCCTTCCAGTGCCGGATCACCTCGTCGGTGACGGGCGCGCGGTCCATGATGCCCGCCACCTCCGCCATGTCGAAATCCGACATGGTCTTGCGGACCGAGCGCAGCTCGTCCTGCACGCCCACGTCGATGACGAAGGTGCGCGGCGGCACCAGATGGCCCGAGGCGATCAGTTCGCCCAGCCGCACCTGATCGGCGACATTGTCGAAGACCTCGCGCAGGCCCTTCCTGTCGCCCCGGTTCGGGGTGGCCGTTACCCCGAAGATGCGGGCGTCGGGATTGGCCTCGCGCACGCGGTCGATGATGCGACGGTAGCTGTCGGCGACGGCGTGATGCGCCTCGTCGACGACCAGCAGGTCGAGACGCGGCATGTCGGCGAGGTTCGAGGCGCGCGCCAGCGTCGGCACCATGGCGAAGGCGACCTGGCCGCTCCAGGACTTCTCCGTGGCGTCGATGACCGAGGTGGCGACGCCCGGCACCACGCGCTGGAACTTGGCGCGGTTCTGCGCCGTCAGCTCGTCGCGATGCGCCAGCACGCAGGCCTTCGCGCCGTCGCCGATCATCTCGCCGGTGACCGCCGAGAGCATGATGGTCTTGCCCGCACCGGTGGGCGCCACGCCCAGCGTGTTGCCGCGGGAGGCGAGCGCAGCCACGCTGCGCTCGACGAAGGTCTTCTGGCGGGGGCGCAGGCGCATGGCCGGTCTCCCCCTTACTGCGCCCAGCTCGGCCGACCGGCGGCGCCAGGGGCGGACGCGGGCTGGCTGGGCTGGGTGGTCGTGGTGGGCTGCTGCGGGGCGTGGCCCTGCGCCGGGGCAGCAGAGGACTGCGGCGCGACCGTGCCCATCAGCGCGGCGTAGTCGCGATGGTCGGGCGTGACGGCATTGCGGATCTCGTTCTTGTCCTCGCCGTTGGTGTCGGTGCCGATGTCGATGCGGGCGACGAACTCGACGCCGTCGAGATCGCCGAAGCCGTTGATGCGGCGGCGCGCCTGCGCTTCCGGCGAGTTGTCCTTGTCCGACACGCCGCGGGCGGAGTTGAGGATGCCGCGGATCAGGCCGCGCCCCATGTTGGCCCAGTCCGGGCCCTTCGGGCTGTAGAGGCCGATCAGCGACCAGACCTTGCGGCGGGCATAGGGCCCTTCGAGCACCGTGAACTCGCCGTTGAGGTAGAC
>NZ_DAIUBO010000360.1:0-2642 GCF_036846665.1 Amaricoccus sp.
CGGCCCGATCGCCACGGGTCGATCGGGCTGGGGACACCCTGGCCGCGGGAGGAACAGGAGGCGACGGCGAGGGCCGCGATCTGAGGCCCGCCTCAGGCGGGCGGAAGGAAGGCGGCGCCACCGTCGCCCTTGAGCGCCACCGCGACCAGGATCAGCCCGGCCGCCAGCCCGACGAGGATCCAGATCGCCGGATTGCCGCCGGAGCCGCCCTCCGGCGCATCGGAAGCGACGGCGACCGGTGCCTGCGGGGCCGGCGGCGCGCTGGTCTGGGCCGCGGCAGGCGTCACCGCCAGCAGCAGCGCCACGGCGAGGATCGATCGGCGGCGCATCGGCATCTCCTAGCAGGGTGCGGCGAACTTGCACTCGGTGTCGCTCGACTTGACGCTGGCCACGACGAGGATGAGCGCCAGCATGAAGCCCGCGGCGACGAAGACATAGGGCGAGGCGGAAGAGCCCATCGGCCTGGCTTCCGCCGGCGCGGCGGCTGCCGGTCGCGATGCGGCAAGCTCCGAGACCCCGGCGCTCGCCGCGCGGCCATCCCCGGGTGTCAATGCAAGTAGAACGGCCTGAAGAAAGACCGGGGCAAGCCCCCGAGATCTTCGCCCCATAACAATTCGTCCGTGAAGGCGTCCAACAAAAACCCTTCATAGCACGAATTCGGCACGACGTCGCGGCCTATTTCGGGGGCGCCGCGATGGGGCGCCCGTCTCACTCGTCGGTGTCGTCCTCGTCGTCCCCGCCGGCCGGCGCGGGCTTGAAGAGGCTCTCCGCATCGGCCTTGGCCTCGGCCCGCGACGGCGCGCGCTCCTCCGAAAGCCCGGCCCCGAGCGTGAAGTTCTCCAGCCCGGCCATGTTGGCGGGGATGCGCGGCTCGATCTCCGCGGCAAGCGACTGCTCGGTGGAGACGAGCTTCATGCGCTCGGCATCGCTCATCACCGTGCCCTCGCCGGCCTTGGCCTTGACCGCCCGCGCCACGGCGGCGTCGAGCTCGGATTGCCGGCACATGCCCAGCGCCACGGGGTCGACCGGCTGGGTATTGGTGATGTTCCAGTGGGTGCGGTCGCGGATCGACTGGATCGTCGGCTTGGTGGTGCCGACGAGCTTGGAGATCTGGCCGTCGGAGAGCTCGGGATGGAACTTCACCAGCCAGGCGATGGCCGCCGGGCGCTCCTGGCGCTTGGAGAGCGGCGTGTAGCGCGGCCCCTTGCGCCGGGTCTCGCCCTCGGCGGCGGGGTTGTGCATCAGCTGCAGCCGGGCGCGCGGGTTCTCCTCGCAGCGCCTGATCTCCTCGGCAGTGAGCTGGCGGTTGAGGATCGGATCGAAGCCCTTGATGCCCTGCGCCACCTCGCCGTCGGCGATCCCGTTCACTTCCAGATCGTGCAGCCCGCAGAATTCCGCGATCTGCTGGAAGCTCAGCGTCGTGTTGTCGATCAGCCAGACGGCCGTCGCCTTTGCCATGAGGGGAAGCGCCATGATCTTTGTCCTTCTCTCGAACAAGCCTCTTCCGGGTCCGAAAACTCGGCTGCGCCGGGGCGCGATGGTCGGTTTTCGCGGGAAGTCAGGGGCGGTATATAGGCGCGATGCCCGTGATGATAAAGCCCTATCTCGCCGCCCTGGCCCTCGCGCTGGCCGCCCGCACGGCCGCCGCGCAGGACTTCGACTATTATCTGCTCGCCCTGTCCTGGACGCCGAGCTTCTGCGCCGCCGAGGGCGATGCGCGGGCGAGCCGCCAGTGCGACCCAGGCCGCGGGCTCGGCTTCACCCTGCACGGGCTCTGGCCGCAATACGAGGAGGGATGGCCGGAATTCTGCGACAGCGCCGCGCGCGATCCCTCGCGCCGCGAGACCGCGGCGATGGCCGACATCATGGGCGACGCGGGGCTCGCCTGGTATCAGTGGAAGAAGCACGGCCGCTGCTCGGGGCTCTCGGCGCGCGACTATTTCGACCGGGCGCGCCTCGCCTATGCGCTGCTCGCCCTGCCCGAGCCCGGCGGCAGCGCGGCAACCGCCGCGGAGGTCGAGGCGGCCTTTCTCGCCGCCAATCCCGACCTCTCCCCCGAGGCGGTGATCGTCACCTGCCGCGGCGACCTGCTGCGCGAGGTGCGCATCTGCCTCGACCGCGACCTCGCGCCGCGGCCTTGCGGCCCGGACGTGCTGAACGACGCCTGCCGCGACCGCGGCCCGCTCGACCTGCCGCCGCCGCGCTAGGCTGCCGCCCGGCGCCGCGCGACGAGGCCGAGCCCGGCGAGCCCGGCGAGCAGCAGCAGCGCCGGTGCGGGCAGCGGCACCGGCGCGACGCCCGCCCGCGCCGCCACGGCCGCCGCCGGAATGACCGAAGGCTCCGGGCCGAGGCCGATATAGGAGAGCGCGATCCCGGCCAGGCGCTTGTGCACCACCGCATTGGGATGGATGCTGTCGAAGAAGACCCGCTCGCGCGCCTCATCCGGAGTGCAGACCGATCCGTCCGGACCGAGGCAGGGCGTCGTGGTGTCGCTCACGCCGTAGCGCTCGGGATCGGCGAGCAGGTTGTTGAAGAACCGGTAGGTATTGACCCGGCGCACGTTCAGCCCCTCGTCGCGCAATTCCCCGATGCGGCGGGCGAGCTGGGGATTGAAGGCGAGCGTGCCCGCCCGTGCGTCGGCG
>NZ_DAIUBO010000361.1:0-2615 GCF_036846665.1 Amaricoccus sp.
CGGCGCGGCCCGATCGCCACGGGTCGATCGGGCTGGGGACACCCGGGCCGCGGGATTAGGGTCGACCGCCAGGGCCGCTGGTATTGCAGGCTTGCCTTCTCAGTCAAATGGCCGCCTTGGAAAGCGCGGGGCGACGCTCAGGCGGATCCCTTGAACCGTCGGTCGCAGGTCTGCGGGCGGTCCGGCAGGGTGAGGCGCATCGGGTTCGCGGCGCGTTCGGCCACGACCCGGCCCCTGGAGACCACGAGCCGCCGGGTGGCGCGGAGGCGCAGCGCCTCGACGGGGTCGGAGGCCTCCAGCACCACGAGGCTCGCGAGCGCGCCCTGGCGCAACCCGTAGTCGGGCAGGCCGAGGATCGCGGCGTTGACTTCCGTCACCATGTCGAAGCAGGCGCGCATCTCGGCGGGGCTGGTCATCTGCGCCACGTGCAGGCCCATGTGGGCGACGTCGAGCATGTCGGCGGTGCCGAGCGAATACCAGGGGTCGAGCACGCAGTCCTGGCCCCAGCCGACGCGGATGCCGGCGGCGCGCATCTCGGGAACGCGGGTCAGGCCGCGGCGCTTGGGATAGCTGTCGTGGCGACCCTGGATGGTGATGTTGATGAGGGGATTGGGGATGGCAGCGACCCCGGCCTCGGCGATCAGCGGCAGGAGCTTCGAGACGTAGTAATTGTCCATGGAATGCATGGAGGTGAGGTGCGAGCCGGCGACGCGGCCCTGCAGGCCGAGGCGCCGGGTCTCGAAGGCGAGCTGTTCGATGTGGCGCGATTCGGGGTCGTCGGTCTCGTCGCAATGGAGATCGACCGGCAGGCCGCGTTGGGCGGCGATCTCGCAGAGCTCGGTCACGGAGGCGCGGCCCTCGGCCATGGTGCGCTCGAAATGCGGGATGCCGCCGACCACGTCGACGCCGAGATCGAGCGCGCGCAGCGTGTTCGCCCGCGCCGTGGGGTCGCGATAGAAGCCGTCCTGCGGGAAGGCCACGAGCTGGAGGTCCAGATAGGGCTTCACCCGCTCGCGCACCTCGATGAGCGCCCGCACCCCGAGCAGCCGGTCGTCGCAGGTGTCCACGTGGCTGCGGATCGCGAGCAGGCCCATGGAGACCGCCCAGTCGCAGTAGGCGAGCGCGCGCTCGACCACCGCGTCATGGGTCATCTCGGCCTTGAGCTCGCCCCAGAGCGCGATGCCTTCGAGCAGGGTGCCGGAGGCGTTGATGCGCGGGAGGCCGTAGGAGAGCGTGGCGTCCATGTGGAAATGCGGATCGACGAAGGGTGGCGCGACGAGGCAGCCGGCGAGGTCGATGCTGCGGCCGGCCTCGGCCTCGATGCGCGGGGCGATCCCGGCGATGCGGTCGCCCGCGATGGCGATGTCGGCGCGGCTGCCGTCGGGCAGGATGCCGCCGGTCAGGAGCAGGTCGAGGCTCATCGTTCCCCCTTGCGATAGGGCACCATCAGCGCCTTGGGATAGCTCGCGCGCCGGGAGACCGCCACCAGCGCGAGGATGGAGAGGACGTAAGGAAGCATCAGGAAGACCTGGTAGGGCACGGCGTCGCCCACCACGCCCTGGAGGCGGACCTGGTAGGCGTCGAAGGCGCCGAAGAGGATCGCGCCCAAGAGCGCCTTGCCCGGGCGCCAGGAGCCGAAGACCACCAGCGCGATGCAGACCCAGCCGCGGCCGTTGACCATCTCGAAGAAGAAGGAATTGAAGGCCGACATGGTGAGGAAGGCGCCGCCCACGGCCATCAGCGCCGAGCCGGCGGCCACCGCGCCCATGCGGATGGCGGTGACGCTGAGGCCCTGGGCCTCGAGCGCGTCGGGGTTCTCGCCGGCGGCGCGCAGCGCGAGGCCGAGCGGGGTGCGGTAGAGCAGCCAGGCCACCAGCGCCGCGGCGGCGAAGGCGAGATAGGTGAAGGGGGTCTGGGCGAAGAGCGCCGGGCCGACCAGCGGCATGTCGGCGAGCAGCGGGATTTCCAGCGGGCGGAAGGCCTCGATCTTGGGCGGCGAGGTCACCTCCGGCAGCGCGAGGCGGTAGGTGTAATAGGTGAGGCTGGTCGCGAGCAGGGTGATGCCGATGCCGGTGACATGCTGCGAGAGGCCGAGCGGCACGGTCAGCAGGCCGTGCAGCAGGCCGAAGGCGGCGCCGGTCAGCGCGGCGACGGCGACGCCGGTCCAGAGATCGCCGCCCGAATAGACGGTGAACCAGCCGGCGAAGGCGCCGGCGACCATGATGCCCTCGATGCCGAGGTTCAGCACGCCCGCGCGCTCGCAGATGAGCTCGCCGAGGGTGGCGAAGATCAGCGGCGAGGCGATGCGCACGGCGGCGACCCAGAAGCTGGCGGTGAAGAGGATCTCGAGCGCCGCGGCCATCAGCGCCACCTTATCCGGTAGCGGGTGAAGACGATGGCCGTGCCCATGGTCAGGAGCGCGGTCGCGGTCATCACCTCGGCGATGTAGGAGGGCACGCCCACCGCCCGGCTCATGGCGTCGGCGCCGACGAAGATGCCGGCGACGAAGATCGCGGAGGCCACCACCCCGAGCGGATGCAGGAGCGCCAGCATCGCCACCACGATGCCGGTGTAGCCGAAGCCCGGCGAGAGATCGAGCGTGAGGTTGCCCTTGA
>NZ_DAIUBO010000362.1:0-2604 GCF_036846665.1 Amaricoccus sp.
CCCTTCGCACCCCTCGGCGCGCTGCTCGGGGCGGCGGTCGCGCTCGGGGGCGGTGCCCTGCTTCGCGCCGCCTTGCGCCGCATCGCGCTGGGCGCCGACAAGGCCGCGGCGGGCATCGTCGAGGTGGACGAGGGCAGGATCGCCTATTTCGCGCCCCAGGGCGGCGGCTTCGCCGATATTCCGGCGCTCGAGCGGGTGGAGATCGTGGCGACGGGCCGGTCGGGCCACGCCTGGCTGCTGACATCCGAAGACGGCTCCCGGCTGGCGATCCCGCTCGGGGCCGCGGGGGCCGAGCGGATCCCGGACGCGCTGGCGGCACTGCCCGGCATCGACCTCGGCGCCGGCGTCGCGGCGGTCGCCCGGAGCGGTCGGCCGCCGGCGCCTGTCTGGACGCGCCCGGCGCCGACCGGTACGGGGCCGGGGCCGCGGCGGATCGGGCCGCATTGATCGGGCCGCAGGCTTTGGGGGGATTCGCATTCGGCCACGCGATCCCCTCCGCCCGAAGTCCAGGCGCGCCTAGTTTCACCATCCCGCCGAGGCCAGGCACCGCCGGGCAGCGCCCGCCCCGCCCCAGCCGGGCGCTGCCCTCGTCTTGCTGTGGGACAGTCGAGATAGAAAGAATGAGCTCCAATGGCGGTGGCCCTGGAGGCCGCGGGTTGCAGCTTGTCTCGCCGCCGGGCGCGGTCTAAGTGCAGGCCCGACGCCAGAAGCACGGAGCCGCGCCCCCATGTCAATTCCCCAGTCCGGCGGCGGCCTCATCGAGCATGACGGGCAGCTGGCCGAATACCTCGCTTCGGGATGCCGTCCGCGCGAGCAATGGACGATCGGGACCGAGCACGAGAAGTTCGGCTATTTCCTGAAGGACCACCTGCCGCTTCCCTACGAGGGGCCCTGCTCCATCCGCGCCATGCTGGAGGGGCTGCGGGACCGCTACGGCTGGATGCCGGTCGAGGAGGCGGGCAAGATCATCGGCCTCTCCTACAAGGACGGCGCCAATATCAGCCTCGAGCCGGGCGGGCAGCTGGAACTGTCGGGGGCGCAGCTCCACACCATCCACGAGACCTGCGACGAGGTGAACGAGCATCTGCGCGAGGTGCGCTCGGTGGCCGACGAGATCGGCGCGGGCTTCATCGGGCTCGGGGCGGCGCCGGAATGGACCCACGACCAGATGCCGGTGATGCCCAAGGGGCGCTATGCGCTGATGACCCGCTACATGGGGCAGGTCGGCACGACCGGCACGATGATGATGTACCGGACCTGCACCGTGCAGGTGAACCTCGACTTCGCCTCCGAGGCCGACATGGTGCAGAAGTTCCGTGTCGCGCTGGCGCTGCAGCCGGTCGCCACGGCGCTCTTCGCCAATTCGCCGTTCTTCGAGGGCAAGGACACCGGCTGGCAGTCCTGGCGGGCGCGGATCTGGCGCGATCTCGACGCCGACCGCACCGGCATGCTGCCCTTCGTCTTCGAGGACGGCATGGGCTTCGAGCGCTATGTCGATTATGCGCTCGATGTGCCGATGTATTTCGTCTACCGCGACGGGAAGTACGTCGACGCGCTGGGGCAGTCGTTCCGGGATTTCCTGAAGGGCGAGCTTCCGGCGCTGCCGGGCGAGAAGCCGACGCTCTCGGACTGGGCGGATCATCTGACCACGATCTTCCCGGAGGCGCGGATCAAGCGGTTCATGGAGATGCGCGGGGCCGACGGCGGCCCGTGGCGGCGGCTCTGCGCGCTGCCCGCGCTCTGGGTGGGGCTGCTCTACGACCAGGCCTCGCTCGATGCGGCCTGGGATCTCTGCAAGGGCTGGAGCGCGGAGACCCGCGAGCAGTTCCGCCATGACGCGGCCAAATACGGTCTGCGCGCGAATGTCGCCGGGCGCAGCATCCGCGATTTCGCCGGCGAGGTCCTGGGCATCGCCGAGGCCGGGCTGAAGGCGCGCGCACGCCCCGGTGCCGGCGGGCTGGTCGCCGACGAGAGCCATTTCCTGAGCGCGCTGCAGGAGACCGTCGCCACCGGCCAGACCCTGTCCGACGAGCTGCTGGCGAAATACCGCGGCGAATGGGCGGGCGATCTGTCGCGGATCTATGCCGCGTGGAGCTACTGAAGCTCCGGACGGGCGGGGCCGAGCGCGGGCGGTCGCCGTCGCCCCTGCCGCGCGGCATGCGGGATCGCGCGGCGACCCCGGTTATTGACAGGTGATTGACGGGCGGCTCACGGTTTCGTAACGGCTTGCAAGGTATTGTGGCTCCATCGACAAAGGAGCTTCGCCATGCCCCGCGATACGCTTTCCTCCGACGATCGGTTCCCCTCCTCGATCCGTTCGGCCGTTCTCGATCTGATCTCCGACCGCGATCCGGCTGAAGACGACCAGAATTTCCTCGTGGCGCTGCGCGACGTGGTCTGCCGCGGCCGCACGCCGGCCCGGGATCTCTGGCAGAAATACCGCGCCGACGCCCCGAGCATCCGCGCCAGGGTCTACGCCCGCTACGGCTACTGATACCGATACCAGCGGCCCTCGCCGTCGACTCCCGTTCCTCCCGCGGCCGGGGTGACCCCAGCCCGATCGACCCGTGGCGATCGGGCCGCGCCGGCCCTGCCGGGGGCCGG
>NZ_DAIUBO010000363.1:0-2573 GCF_036846665.1 Amaricoccus sp.
AATGGCTGCACGAGGTCTGGAACCGCCGCATGTTCGGCAGGATCAAGGATGTCTACGCCCCGACCGTGATGTACCACGGGCCGCTGATGGCAGAGCTCACCGGGATCGCCGCGGTGATGCACCAGACCATCGGGCTGATGGGCTCGGTTCCGGATGCGAGCTTCGAGCCGCAGCACATCTGCTCGACCCCCTGCGCGGAGGGCGGCACCAAGGTCGCGGTCCGCTGGGTGATGGAGGGCCACCACCTCGGCCACGGGCTGCTCGCCGATCTCGGCGAGCCCACGGGCAAGCGGCTGCAGATCATGGGGATCAGCCATTTCCACTACAGGGACGGGCGCATCGTCGACGAGTGGCGGGTCTACGACCAGCTCGCGCTGCTGACACAGATCAAGCTCGCGCAGATGGCCGACCAGCGGGAAGCGCCGGCGACCTGACGGCCGATGCCAGCGGCCCTCGCCGTCGACTCGCTTCCCACGCGGGCCGGCGTTCCCCGGCCCCATCGACCCCTGGCGACCTCCAGGCGGCGGGCATCGCATCCGGAGCTCGCCGTTCCCGGCGCGACCGTCCCGCAGCATGGCGAGGGCCGCGCCGGCAAGGGCCGCGGCCCCGCTGTCATGCCGGCGCCGTCAGGACCAGCGTCGACCAGCTGCCCAGCGCGTGCCGCCGCCGGCGGGCGAAGCCCCAGCCGCGATAGACCGCCTCGACCCCGGCCGCCTGCCGGGTCAGGATGCCCGACAGCACCAGCACCGCGCCGGGGGCCGCGTTCCGCGCCATCTCCGGCGCCAGCCGCCTGAGCGGACCGGCCAGGATATTCGCCAGCAGGAGATCATAGGGCCCGCGCGCGCGGACCACCGGCGCCGCGAAGCCCGTGGCCGTGGCGCAGAGGATGCGCCCGCCGAGCCGGTTCGCGGCGATATTGGCCCGCGCGGTCTCCACGGCCAGCGCGTCCATGTCCGAGGCGGTCGCCCGGCAGGGCCAGACCCGCGCCGCCGCCATGGCGAGCACGCCGGTGCCGCAGCCGATATCCGCGACATTGCGGAAGCCCCACCCGGCGCGCGCCAGCCCGTCGAGCGCCAGCAGGCAGCCGCGCGTGGATTCGTGATGCCCGGTGCCGAAGGCGAGCGCCGCCTCGATCTCGAGGCCGACGCGGTTGGACGGGATCCGCGCGCGGTCATGGCTGCCGTAGACCACGAAGCGGCCCGCCTCCACCGGCGTCAGCCCGGCGCGCACCTGGGCGAGCCAGTCCCGGCTCCCCACCGGCGCCAGCGCGAAATCCGGCGCCCCCTGCGCCGCGGCGAGCAGCGCGAGCCGGGCCGCATCCGGACGCCCGTCGAAATAGGCCCCGACCTCCCAGATCCCCGAGCCGTCGTCGCGGTCGTGCACCCCGGTCGCGCTCGGCGCCGGCTCCAGCGCGTCGAGCGCCTCGGAAAGCGCCTGCGCAGCCGCCTCGCCGCGCGTGGTGGTGGTCGCGTGAAAGAGCGTCAAGCCTCTGCTCCCCTGCCGGATCGACGGCGCTTACGGGCGCCGCGCCGCGCGGTCAAGCGGGAGGCTCAGGACGATCGCGTCTGGCGCCAAATCTCTCTTCACCAACGGCCCCGCCACAAGAGGAGGGCAGCGCCCGGCCCGGCGGTGCCCGCCGCGCGGGGTGGTTGCGCTGGGCTCGGGCGGAACTCGGGCGGACGGGGTTGCGTTGCCAGATGCAAGCCCCCGGTATCAGACCGCCGCACCCACCGGACAGCTCACGCCGGTCCCGCCGAGGCCGCAATAGCCGGCGGGGTTCTTCGCCAGATACTGCTGGTGGTACTCCTCGGCAGGGTAGAAGGCCGGCGCCTCGACGATCTCGGTGGTGACCGGCCCGTAGCCGGCGGCCCGCAGCCTGGCCGCATAGGCGTCGCGGGAGGCCTCCGCCGCCGCGCGCTGGCCCGCGTCGAAGACATAGATGCCCGAGCGGTACTGCGTGCCCACGTCATTGCCCTGGCGCATGCCCTGGGTCGGGTCGTGGCTCTCCCAGAAGACCCTGAGCAGGTCGTCATAGCCGATCTGCGCGGGATCGAAGACCACCCGGACCACCTCGTTATGCCCGGTCTGGCCCGAGCAGACCTCGCGATATTCCGGATTGGGCGTGGCCCCGCCGGCATAGCCCACCTGGGTGATCCAGACCCCCGGCAGGCTCCAGAACTTGCGCTCGGCCCCCCAGAAGCAGCCGAGCCCGAAGAGCGCCTGCCCCATGCCCTCGGGATGGGGCCCGGCGAGCGTCCGGCGATTGACGAAATGCGTCTCCGCCGTCGGGATCGGATCGGGTCGCCCCGGCAGCGCCGCCCCGGGGGCGGGAAACTCGGTCTTCCGCTTCAGGCCGAACATGCGTCATCCTTCCTCTGATACGGGGGCCGCGGCGGTCAGGATCTAGGCCAGCAGCGCCAGTTTCCAAGCCACACCGCCCCGAAAGGCGCCATGACCGCATGCCGCATCAACCCGTTAACACTTTAATCCCGTATTATCAGCCAGTTACGGCCCGTCCCCATGGCGACGGGCCGCCGCAGCCGCCCCCTCAGGTGGCCAGCACGTTTTTGAAT
>NZ_DAIUBO010000364.1:0-2558 GCF_036846665.1 Amaricoccus sp.
CGACACTTCGCCCTCAATCTCGTCCGAACCGCCACGGACAAACGGTCCAGCAAGTCCCGCAGGAAGATCGCAGGATGGGACGCCAACTACCTCGACGCCATCCTCTCCTCACGCCCCGCCAAACCTGGATTCGGAGTCCCGGCAGATTGTTCCCGTCCGGAGCGGTGACCGGGATCGGGTGCCGGCACGGGCAACGCCCACGGCGGCGGCCCGGGACCGGCGCAAGCGCATGTGGCCTTGCGGGACCGGCTCGGCGGTCCCGCGCGTTTTCTCGGGGCCGGCGGGGCCGGGCAGCCGTGAAGGGCCTGCCCGACCGTCCACCGGGCGGTGTCAGGAGAAGAACTGGCCGCCGTTCGCGCTGATCGTCGAGCCGGTGACGAAGCCGGCCTCGTCGGAGGCGAGGAAGACCACGGCGCGGGCGATCTCCGAAGCCTCGCCGAGCCGCCCCACCGGGATCTGGGCGATGATGGCTTCGCGCACCTTCTCGGGAACGGCCATGACCATGTCGGTGGCGATATAGCCCGGGGCAACCACGTTCACCGTGACGTTGTTGCGCGCGCCCTCCTGGGCGAGCGCCCGGGAGAAGCCGATGTCTCCGGCCTTGGAGGCCGAGTAGTTCGCCTGGGCAAACTGACCCTTCTGGCCGTTGATCGAGGAGATGGTCACGATCCGGCCGAACTTGCGCTCGCGCATCCCGCCCCAGACGTTGTGGGTCATGTTGAAGACGCCGGTGAGGTTGGTGTCGATGACCTCGCGCCACTGCTGGGGCGTCATCTTGTGGAAGGGTGCGTCCCGCGTGATGCCGGCGTTGTTGACCAGCACGTCCACCGGGCCGAGATCCGCCTCGACCGCCTCGATCCCGGCCTTGCAGGCATCGTAATCCGCAACCGACCACTTGTAGGTCTTGATGCCGGTTTCCGCGGTGAACTTCTGCGCCGCCTCGTCATTGCCCGCGTAATTGGCGGCGACCGAATATCCCGCCGCCTTCAATGCCTCCGAGATCGCCGCGCCGATGCCGCGCGAGCCCCCCGTGACCAGTGCCACTCGTCCCATGTTCGTCCTCCTTGTTTTCAATCCGCCTACGGCCGCTCGACGCAGAGCGCCACGCCCATGCCGCCACCGATGCAGAGCGTCGCGAGGCCCTTCTTGGCGTTGCGCCGCTTCATCTCGAAGAGCAGCGTGTTCAGCACCCGCGCGCCGCTCGCGCCGATCGGGTGGCCGATGGCGATCGCGCCGCCGTTCACGTTCACGATCGACGGATCCCAGCCCATGTCCTTGTTGACCGCGCAAGCCTGGGCCGCAAAGGCCTCGTTGGCTTCGATGAGATCGAGATCCTCGACCTTCCAGCCCGCCTTGGCCAGCGCCTTGCGGCTGGCGTAGATCGGCCCGACGCCCATGATCTTTGGGTCGAGACCGGCGGTCGCGTAGCTCACGATCCGGGCCAGGGGCTCGATGCCGCGCTTCTCGGCGTTCTCCGCCGTCATCAGAAGCGTCACCGCGGCGCCGTCGTTCAGACCCGAGGCATTGCCCGCGGTCACCGTGCCGTCCTTGGAGAAGGCGGGGCGCAGCTTGGCCATGGCGTCGATGGTCGCGCCGTGGCGGATGTATTCGTCCTTGTCGACCACGATGTCGCCCTTGCGGGTCTTGACCGTGAAGGGCACCACCTCGTCGTCGAATTTCCCGGCCTTCTGCGCGGCTTCGGCCTTGTTCTGGCTGGCGACGGCGAATTCGTCCTGCTGCTCGCGGGTGATCTGCCACTGGGTCGCCACGTTCTCGGCGGTGGTCCCCATGTGATAGTCGTTGAAGGCGTCCCAGAGCCCGTCCTTGATCATGGTGTCGACGAACTTCATGTCGCCCATCTTCTGTCCGGCGCGCAGATGGGCGGCGTGGGTCGAGAGGCTCATGCTCTCCTGGCCACCGGCCACCACCACCTCGGAATCGCCGAGCTGGATGTGCTGGGCGCCGAGCGCCACCGCGCGCAGCCCCGAGCCGCAGACCTGGTTCAGGCCCCAGGCGGCGCTCTCGATCGGAAGCCCGGCCTTGATATGGGCCTGACGCGCCGGATTCTGGCCCTGGGCGGCGGTCAGGACCTGGCCGAGGATCGTTTCGGACACATCCGCGGCATCGACGCCCGCACGCTCGAGCACGGCCTTGATCGAGGCGGCTCCGAGATCATGCGCCGGCGTGTTCGCGAAGGCACCGTTGAAACTGCCGACAGCGGTACGCGCGGCCGAAGCGATGACGACATTGGTCAATTCAGAATCCTCCAATCGCGGGCCTTCCGGGCCCGCACCCCCTTGCGAGCGACCGCGAACGATTCGCCGCGGATGCATCGAGTGATCCACGTTGCACAAAGCGCCGCGGCGCTCAACCGGAACGCCGGGACAGGAACTCCGCAAGCGGCCGCAGCACCGTCGCGCGCGCCGCGCTGCCGACGACCATGCCCACATGGCCGGTCCTCGGCCGGAGGATGCGCGCCTCGGGAATCAGCCGGCCGAGTGGCTCCGCGATCTCCGGCGGAGCGATCGTGTCGCCCCGGCCGCTGAAGATCAGGGCCA
>NZ_DAIUBO010000365.1:0-2551 GCF_036846665.1 Amaricoccus sp.
TGTCAATTCGCGTTCAATCGCCGCCCCTTTTCGCTTCCAAAGCTATCCCCCTCGTGTGACGCAGACGAGAGCGGCCGCCCCGGCGGAGATGGTCGGGGTTTCGCAGCCGGGGCGGCTGCGGTTCCAGAGGGCGGTGACGTCGTGAGGCTCAGGCGCGGTTTTTGAAGCGCCAGCTCTCATTGCCGGTTTCGACGATGTCGCAATGATGGGTGAGGCGATCGAGCATGGCTGTCGTCATCTTCGCGTCGCCGAAGACCTGCGGCCAGTCGGCGAAGGCGAGATTGGTGGTGATGATGATCGAGGTGTTCTCGTAGAGCTTGCTGATCAGATGGAAGAGCAGCTGTGCGCCCGACTGGCTGAAGGGCAGATAGCCGAGTTCGTCGATGACGATGAGGTCATGTCGCAGAAGCGTTTCGGCGATCCTTCCGCTTCGGCCGGCGGCCTTTTCCTGTTCGAGTTGGTTGACGAGGTCGACGAGGTTGAAGAAGCGGCCCCTCGCCCTGGCGCGGATCACGGCGGCTGCGATAGCGATCGCCAGATGCGTCTTGCCGGTGCCCGTTCCGCCGATCAGGATCAAGTTGCGCTTCGCCTCGATGAACTCGCCTTGCGCCAGCTCGCGTATGTGGCCCTCGTCGACCGGCGTGTCCCGGAAGACAAAGGCGTCAAGGTCCTTCAGCACCGGGAACCTGGCGCCGCCGATGCGATAGTTGATCGAGCGCGACTGGCGGTGGGTGATCTCCGCCCGGATGAGGCTGGCCAGAAGAGGATAGAGTTCGTCGCGCCGGTTGAGCCCCTTGCCGGCGATCTCGTCGAAGCTCGCTCGCATGCCGTACAGCTTAAGGCTCGTCATGGCCTCGATCAGTTGATGGCGTTCCATGGCCGTGTCTCCTTCCTCCCTCGCAGGGCGTCGTAGCGGGAGCAATCGGCGACGGGCTCGGCTTTGAGCCGGAGCGCGTCGGGCGTGGTGATGCTGGGCGGGGTCGGCGGCTGGCGCTTGCGGGCCAGGATCGCGACGATCACATCGCCATTGGCGATGCCGGCGGCCAGTGCCTCGCCGCAGGCGTCCGCGACGGCGCCGATCCCGTCATCGGGAACGCGGCCGAGGATCTTCACGAACTGGCGGTCTCCGTCGGGATGGCGGGCGAGCTGCGCCCTGACCTGCGCCAACGGTTCGGGCAGGTTCCAGTCCTTGAAGGGCGCGCCGTTCCTCAGCGCACCGGGCTTGCGCATCAGCACCGGCAAGTAGTGCCAGGGATCGTAGATCACCTGCTCGCGCCTGAACGAGCGGGGATGCTCGGCCACCACCTCGTCGCCGAGCAGGACCACGATCTTCTCGGCGTAGGCTCTGACCAGCACCGGACGGCCCGCAGCTCTGGCGTCGACGCTGTACTTGTTGCGGTCGTGCGCGATCAGGCAGGTGGTCGTCGCCCGCATCGGCTTCTCGACGAAGCCGGCGAAGGGGCCGAGATACGGCGTCAGCTTCGCTCGCTCCTCCTCGAACACCTCGAAGATCGTCCGGTCCTTGAACTCGGGATGCTTGGTGCGCGTGGCGTAGGCGACACACTGGTCGGCGAGCCAGGCGTTCAACTCATCCAGCGTCTTCACCCGCGGGCGGGGGCGGAACAGAAGGTCGCGGACCGTGCCGACCTGGTTCTCCACCTGCCCCTTCTCCCAGCCCGACGCCGGCGTGCAGGCCACGGGGTCGACCAGATGGTGCGAGCACATCTGCAGGAAGCGGCGGTTGTACTGGCGCGCCTTGCCGACGAAGATCGTCTCCACCGCCGTCTTCATGTTGTCGTAGATGCCGCGCCGGCACACCCCGCCGTAGAAGGCGAAGGCCTTGTCGTGCGCGTCGAAGACCATCTCCTGCGTCTCGCGCATATAGGCCCGCGCGATTGGCATCCGGCTATGGGAGAGCCGCATCTGCGCCACCTTCACAGTCATCGGCAGGCCGTTGAGCTCGATCGCCTCGTGGCTCCAGTCAAACTGGTAGGCCTCGCCAGGTTCGAAGCTCAGCGGAACGAAGGCCTGCGCCGGCGTCCTTGCCCGCTCCATACGCCAGGTCTTCGCGAAGCGGTGCACACTGTCGTGCGCCCCGTCGTAGCCGCGTCCGCGAAGCTCCTCGAACAGCCGCACCGTCGAGCGCCGCTCGCGCCGGGGCAGCTTCTCCTCCGCCTCCAGGATCGCCGTCAGGACCTCAACCCAGGCGCCGAGCTTCGGTAGCGGCTGGACCTCGCGCCTGTAGGTGAACTCAGTCTTGCCCGACCGCAGAACTTTGCGAACCGTGTCCCGCGAGATGCGCAGCTCACGAGCGATCCGCTTGATCCCCTTGCCATTCTGGTAATGCTCGAACCGGATTCGCGCGATCGTCTCCACACCCGTCATCCCCAGACCCCCTCCAAAGACGGAAAGGATCGTGCGTCACTGCGTCAGGGGGGAGGAAATTGGACGCGAAATCCGCCCCTCATGGGGTGGTTGTTGCACGCGACTTCACAGCCGACGGTCGCATATCGAGTCGAAGGCGCCCGACGGGCGGAAGAGATGGATGCGC
>NZ_DAIUBO010000366.1:0-2486 GCF_036846665.1 Amaricoccus sp.
CGTTCCGGTCGAACACCTCGACCAGCTTGGCGAAGTCGGCGAGCGAGCGGCTGAGGCGGTCAATCTTGTAGACGACGACCACGTCGACCAGCCCGTCCTCGATGTCGTTGATGAGCCGCTGCAGGCCGGGGCGTTCCAGCGTGCCGCCGGAGATGCCGCCGTCGTCATACTGATCGCGGACCAGCACCCAGCCCTCGGAACGCTGGCTGGCGATGTAGGATTCGCAGGCCTCGCGCTGCGCGTGCAGGCTGTTGAACTCCTGCTCCAGCCCTTCCTCCGAGGATTTCCGGGTGTAAACCGCGCACCGCAGCTTGCGGACGGGTTTCGACTTTTCGGGCGGTTTCGTCATGTCCGCCCCCTATGGTTCTTGAGCCCGAAGAACACCCAGCCGTTCCAGCGCGTGCCGGTGATCGCGCGGGCGATGGCGGACAGCGACTTGTACGGCCGCCCCTGCCATTCGAAGCCGTCGGCGGTGACGGTGACGACGTACTCGACGCCCTGCCACTCGCGCAGCAGCCGCGTGCCGGTGATCGGGCGGTCGCGATCGGCGCGGATGTTCCGCTTCGTCCGGTCGCCGCCGTCCAGTTCCTCGCCGAGCCGCTCCAGCCGCCTGATCGTCTCGGGCTTCAGCCCGCCATAGGCGAGTTCCTGGATGCGGTAGGCCAGGCGGCTTTCGAGGTAGCGACGGTTGAACGGGGGCGGCTCGCTGTCGAACAGGTCGCGCCACTGCTTCTTCAGGTCCGGCGTTGGCGTGGTCTTCAGCACGGCCAGGCGCGCGGGGATGGGATCAGGCTTGTTCATGCATTCCTCCGGTGAGTTGGAGTTGCATGAGGGCATCGGTCGGGCGGATAGTGTAGGCAACGTTCTCCAGTTTCGTCAGTTACTTCGCCCATCTCCCGCTTCCGCAACCGGACCAGCCCGAGCGCCAGCAGGCCGCAAAGCTCGGTGCGGCGTTCGGCCAGTGTCATCTGGTCAGGCGGCAGGGGATTGGGGCGTTTCATGCGGGCCTCGGAGCGGTCGTCTCCTCTGGCCTCTACTCACCGGCTTCGCGAACCGTCCCACGATGGCGGGCTGCGACCATGCGCACCAATCTGACTCGACTCCCGGTTGTTCTGTCGCGTAGAACATAATCGGAACATATTTCACCTTCGCCCGGTGAACCGAATGCGCTTCTCGCCAGCGCAATGCCTGCGGTGGAAGCGTGATCCGGTTTACGACCGCAGCGAGATGGTTTCAGGGCGAAAGGAGCTCCCGTGGCAAAGAGGATCAGGAATTTCGTCGACCGCGCCTTCTCCAGGACTGTCGATCTGGAACTGCTTCATCGCCTGCTGAGTCCTTATCTCGGCCAGATCGGTTTCGATTGGGATGGGCTGCCGGAGGATGACGGGGAACGGCGCGAGGCGATCTTCGGTCTCTTCGCGAAGGCTGACCTGCGATTCCCGGCAAAGCTGCAATTCGCCCTCTACAACATCACGACGCTTTCGACCGATGCCGGCGCGCGGATCATCCAGGAGATCGCCTCGGAGGCCGGAGTGGATGTCCTGTCCGCCTACCGCGTCGAGGGCGCCGCTGACGATCTGCGCTTCACACCGCGCTTCATGGCACTGGTCACCTGGCTCGACCACCGTCCCATCTTCGACCGCTCCCTCAGCGCTGCGGCATTTCTTGCGCACTCGACCAAGCTCGAACGTGACGCCGAGCGCGAGGACGTCGAACTTCGGCACCATGATGCCGGGGTGCAGGATGGCTTCGCCGAGGCGGCGCGGCTGCATTTCGCGGGTCGCTACAATGGGCACTATTGCGACGTTCGATGGTTCGAAGAAGAGGATCTGCTGCGCGTGCTCATCCTGCACGGTTCCAAGCCGGAGACGAAGAACGTCGACCAGGAAGGCGCCGAGGACACGCTGAAGTTCCGCGAGATCGTGCAGTCGACGATCGAGTACGACCAGCGAAGGAGCGCAATCGCTGTGGGCTCGAAGTCCGCGACGGACGCCAAGAAGCTGGTGAAACTCTTCGGCGCATATGTTCTCGGCGACGGCGACATTTTCGAAGCCTCGGCGAAGGAGGAACTCTACACCCTCGGCCCCCTGCAGCGACAGGGCGACAAGTTCAGGTTCAACTTTGATCCCGAGGGGGAGGTCACGCATGTCGCCCTGCGGGAAGTGCGGATCGACGAGGCACAGCTGACCGCCACGGGGCGTCTGCGTCTCTCGCCGTGGTTCCTGTCGCTCGGCGATTCCGAGAATGCGCTCAGGCGCCTGAAGGAGGTAGCCCCCGAGATCGACGTTGGCGACGTGCGGATCGTTCATGCCAAGATCGACGTGACCATCGAAGTGGACGACAGCGAGATCGTCGTGCCGGTCACGATCAGGCCGCCGCGAACGGTCAGCATGCGCGATCACTCAGCCGCGATGCAGAAGGTGCTGGAGAGACATGTACGCGCCCACCTCGACGAACTCGCCGAGGTCCGGCCCGACTTCCGGTGA
>NZ_DAIUBO010000367.1:0-2469 GCF_036846665.1 Amaricoccus sp.
GTCCGCTGAGGTCGCGCCTTCCTCGCGGGCGCCGATCCGCGCGAAGGGGCGGGCCCGGTCGGGACCGTCGGTACGGCCGAGATGGATCTCGTAGCCGTCGAGCGCCGTGCCCGTGGCGGCATGGGTCGCGGTGACCCGCGCGAGGCGTTTTTCGGGGCGCATCAGCGTGGCGACGTCGAGCAGCCCGAGACCCGGCATCTCGCCCGGCGGGCCTTCGAGCCCGTCCGGGTCGTGGATCCTTCGGCCCAGCATCTGGTAGCCGCCGCAGAGGCCGAGGACCGCGCCGCCGCGCCGGACATGGGCGGCGATGTCGATGTCCCAGCCCTGTGCCCGCAGGAAGTCCAGGTCGCCGCGGGTCGATTTGGTGCCGGGAAGGATCACCAGATCCGCATCCCCGGGCAGCGGGGCGCCGGGCAGGATCATGTCGAACCGGATGCCGGGTTCGAGGCGCAGCGGGTCGAGATCGTCGAAATTGGCGATGCGCGAGAGGGCAGGGCAGACGATGCGCAGCCCGCTGCCCTCGCCCGACGCGGCCATGTCCAGCGAATCCTCGGCCGGCAGCTTGCGCGCATCGGCGAACCACGGCAGCAGGCCGTAGCCACGCCAGCCGCTGCGGCTCTCGATCATGCGGTAGCCTTCGGCGAAGAGCGCCGGGTCGCCGCGGAACTTGTTGACGATGAAGCCCCGGATCAGCGCGCGATCCTCGGGATCGAGCACGATCCGCGTGCCCACGATCTGCGCGATGACGCCGCCGCGGTCGATGTCGCCGACGAGCAGCACCGGGAGACGGGCGGCGCGGGCGAAGCCCATGTTGGCGATGTCGCCGGCGCGCAGGTTGATCTCGGCCGGGCTGCCGGCGCCCTCGACAACGACGAGATCGGCCCCGGCGCGGAGCCGGGCGAAGCTCTCCATGACCGCCGCCAGCAATTGCGGCTTCAGGGAGGCATAGTCGCGGGCGCGCACCGTCGCGAGCCGGCGGCCCTGGACGATCACCTGGGCGCCGGAATCGGTCTCGGGCTTCAGCAGGACCGGGTTCATGTCCGTCAGCGGCTCGCGCCCGCAGGCGAGCGCCTGAAGCGCCTGGGCGCGGCCGATCTCGCCGCCGTCCGCGGTGACCGCGGCGTTGTTGGACATGTTCTGCGGCTTGAAGGGCGCGACGCGAAGGCCCTTCCGCGCGAAGGCGCGGCAGAGGCCCGCGACGATCATCGACTTGCCGACGTTCGAGCCCGCGCCCTGGATCATCAGCGCCGCGGGCAAGGGTCAGAACTCCACGCCGGCCTGCGCCTTCACGCCGGAGCGGAAGGGATGCTTGACGAGTTCCATCTCGGTGACGAGATCGGCGACCTCGATCAGCTCTTCCCTAGCGTTGCGCCCGGTCAGCACGACATGGGTCATGGGCGGCTTCGCGGTCTTCAGGAAGTCCACAACCTCGCCCAGGTCGAGATAATCGTAGCGCAGCGCGATGTTGATCTCGTCGAGCAGGACCATGCGGTTTGCCGAATCCGCGATCAGCTCCTTCGCCTTCTCCCAGGCCGCGCGGGCCATCTCGATGTCGCGGGACTTGTCCTGGGTCTCCCAGGTGAAGCCTTCGCCCATCGTGTGGAAGGCGCAGATCTCGCCGAAATGCGCGGTGATCAGGTCGCGTTCGCCGGTGCTCATGGCGCCCTTGATGAATTGCACGACGGCGCAGGGCATCCCGTGGGCGATGCAGCGGAAGATCATGCCGAAGGCGGCCGAGGACTTGCCCTTGCCCTTGCCGGTATGGACGATGACGAGGCCCTTTTCCTCGGTCTTGCCCGCCATGATCTTTTCGCGGGCGGCCTTTTTCTTCTTCATCTTCGTGGCGTGGCGGTCGGGGTCGTCGGTCATCCTGTCAGCCTGTCCTGAGGGGCACATGTCTGGTGCGGCGAGTCATAGCATTCTCGGGGCGGAATGGGCGAGGGCGTGACGCCGCCCGGCATCGGCCGCGCGTCACTGCGTCAGGGCCTTGAGGTGGAGCCCCGCGGAATTCGACCTCGGGCGCCAGAGGCCGCGGTCGATCGCCTCGGCCAGGCGCTCGGCGATCTCGCGCAGGGCGGGGGCGTTGTTCTCGGCGATGAAGTCCCGGGTCCCGGCATCCTCGAGATAGGCCTCGTAGACCAGGTCGAAATGGTGGTTCTTGACCGCGCCGGTGGTGGCGGCGAAGGCGAAGAGGTAATCGACCGTCGCGGCGATCTCGAAGGCGCCCTTGTAGCCGTGGCGCTTCACCCCGGCGATCCATTTCGGATTGACGGCGCGGGCGCGGACCACGCGGCCGATCTCCTCGTCGAGGGTGCGGATGACCGGGCGTTCGGGGCGCGAATGATCGTTGTGGTAGATGGCGGGCGCCCTGCCGCCCAGGCTTTCGATCGCGGCCGCCATGCCGCCCTCGAATTGGTAGTAATCGTCGGAATCGAGCAAGTCGTGCTCGCGGTTGTCCTGGTTCTGCAC
>NZ_DAIUBO010000368.1:0-2451 GCF_036846665.1 Amaricoccus sp.
GAGCCCGATGATCACCTTGCGGGAAATCCGCGTGACGCGCGGCGGATCGGCGCGCAGGCGCATGGCGGCAGCGGTGTCGGTCGATGTCTCGCTCATGTCCCCCGCTCCGCATCGTGCCGCACCGCTGCCACTTCGGTCTGGGGCTCGATCCGCACAATTCGCACCACCTCCTGCCGGGGACCGCGTCCGAGGCGCAGCTCGGCGGCGCCGAAGAGCCTGTCGACGATCAGCACATTGCCGTGGATGCGGGAGTTGACGATCTCGAGCTCACCATCGGCGCCGAGCACGAAGAGCGGCGGCATCTCGCCCTGGGCGATGCCGCGGGGGAAGACGACATAGACCCGGCGCCCGTCATCGAAGACGGAAACCGGACGCCAGGGCGGGGTGTCGCCCTGCAGTCCGTAGCGGTGGTTGCGGGCATGCGCGGGCGGGATGCGCGGCGTGGCCGGCGCGACGCGTGGAGCGTCGGGCGCGCGCGGATAGGCCCAGGAGATGGCGGGCATCCAGGTCTCTTCGCTGGCGTTGAGCTCGATCAGGTAAGTCCGCCGGTCGGTCGAGATCACGAGGTTGGTGCTTATGTCGGGCCGCGTGGGCTTCACCAGGACGAGGACGCGGGTGTCGCGGCCCGCGCCGCTTTCGGTGTCGCCGATGATCCAGCGCGCGGTGTCGCCGGCGGCGATCGGCCCGGTGCCGGCGAGGCGTTCGCCGGGTTCGAGCGCGATGGTCGTAATCTGGCCGGGGGCGGCGTAGACCTGATAGAGCGCGCCCTCGGACCAGGGGTAGATCTGGATTGCGTTGAAATACCCTGCCTGCCGCGGTTCGACGCGCGCGGCCTGATTGGCATTGCCGACCTGGGCGACGGGTGTGGCGGCGGCCTCCCCGCCCCGGCTCGGGGTCCAGGCGGGCGGGACATGGAGTGGGCGCGGGCGGTCGTCGGGCGCGGCCACGGGCGGCGACGGTAAGGGCGGGACAGCGTCGTCATAGGCGAATGCGGGCGGACGGTCGCTGGCGCAGCCTGCGAGGAGCGTGGTGGCCAAGAGAATGGTGGGCAGGATCGGTCGGGTCATTGGCTCATCTCCCGCGACCAGTTGATCGCGTTGATGTAGATTCCGAGGGGGTTGGCGCGCAGGCGGTCCGCCGTGCGCGGCGGGTCGATCACGATGGTCAGGATCGCGGTCCAGCGTTCGGTCCGGGCGAGCTGGCCGTTCTCGTAATGCCGCTCGGACCAGGCGACCCGGAAACTGTCGGGCGAGGCGCGGATGACGCTCGAGATCTCGACCGAGACCTGATCCTCGCCGACCCGCGTGAAGGGGTCGTTGGCGCGGGCATGGTCGTTCAGCGCCAGCGCACCGCGGTCGGTGGTGAACTCATAGGCGCGGAGCCAGTTCTGCCGGACGACGATGGGATCGGCGGGCAGGCCCCGGACCTCCTCGATGAAGCGGGCGAGATGCCAGGCGATCTGCGGATCGCTCGGTCGGTACCCGGCGCTGGCCGCCTCGACGGCGCGGGCCTCGCCATGCCGGTCGATCTCGACGACGTAAGGCACCACGGTGCCGCGCGCCGATTGCCAGACCAGCGCGGTGGCGAAGCCGCCCGCGAGGATCAGGCAGCCGAAGGCCATGAGGCGCCAGTTCTTCGCCTGCACCCGGGCGGAGCCGATGCGCTCGTCCCAGACCTGGGCCGCCTTCTGGTACGGGGTCTCGGGTTCCGGGGTCTTGCTGTAATGCGCGGCGGCGCGTTTGAAGAGGCTCATGGGCGGTCGCTTTCGGAGAGGGAAACGGAGGTGCCGGAGCCGGGGCTGTCCCCGGCGCGCAGCGCATGGGTGGCGGCGGAGACGCCCTGGCTCATGGCCTGGCTGCGGCGCATGGAGCGCGCCCAGGCGGGAGGGCTGCCTGCGGGGGCGGACATGGCGGCCGAGGCGCCTGCCACGCTGCCAAGCGACGAGGCGCCGCCGGTGGCGGCAAAGCCTGCTCGGGAACCTGCGGCATGGCTTGCCTTGAGGGCGCCCGAGGCCGCAGCGGCGGCCCGGCGTAGGGGCGAAATGGCAGCCGCGCCCCCTGCCCGCGCCAAGCCGCCGAGACCGGAGGCGACACCGGCGGCCCCGGTCTGGCCCATCGATCCGAGGCTGTAGGCGGTGGAAGCGGCGCCGGTGGCGGCAGCGGCCCCGCGCGTCGCGGCTGCCCCGCCCGAGGCGAGCGCCCCGGCCCCGCGGGCGCCGAGCATGGCCGCGCCGCCGGCCGCGACGGTGGCGCCGCCGACGGCAAGCCCGGTGCCGACGGCAGCACCCGCGCCCAGTTGCGGCCCGCCTGAGACGAGGCCGGTGGCGATGCCAGGGCCAAAGATGCCGAGGCCGAGCAGCGAAAGCGCCGCCAGAACGATCGCCATGGCCTCGTCGATGGTGGGCGTCACGCCGCCGAAGCCAGCGGTGAACTGGCCGAAGAGCGTAGAGCC
>NZ_DAIUBO010000369.1:0-2448 GCF_036846665.1 Amaricoccus sp.
CAAATCCGCGCGCGCCTGCCTGCCCCCGGCAGGCGCGACAAGCGCGCCCGCCCAGACAGGCGCGCGCGGATTGCCCACCGCCTTTGAAATCCAACCCCCTTCGGCCTTCGCGCTCGCGCGCTCCGGCCGACGAACCGGCGCGAGGCAATGCCTCGCTATTGCCGGTTCGCGGCGCCCTACCAATTGATTCTGCCGAATGCCGGCTCAGGGCCCGGGCCGGTATCCGAAGCGGGCGTAGAACCGCGCCAGTTCGCGGTCGGCGGGCGCCTGGCCGGCGAAGGTCTTCACATAGGCGGGGATGCGGCCCATGCGGGTCGCCAGGGTTTCGCGGACCTGCATGGCGATATAGCCGATCTGCACCAGATAGACGGTGCGGGCGCGCACGTCGGCCTCGTCGGGCGGCAGGCCGAAGCGCGCGAACATCGCGCGGATCGCCGCGAGGCGGCGGTCGTCGGCGGCGTTCACGCGCGCGGTCACCGCCTCGGATTGATGCGCCCAGCCGCGGACCGCGAAATCGAGCTGCGGCGCGAAATCCGCCTCGTCGAGGAAGACGGCGATCAGGTTCAGCACCGCCTCGGTCAGGGTCTCGGCATAGGCATCGCAGCCGGCGACGAGGCTCGCGGTATTGCGTGCCTCCCAGCGTTCGAGCAGGGCGTCGAGGAGCTCGGTGCGGTCCCGGAAGAACCAGTAGAAGCTGGTGCGCGACAAAGCGAGCCGGGCGGCGAGGGGCCGGATCTTGACCGCATCGACGCCGCCTTCGAGGAGCGCGTCGCAGGCGGCGTCGAGCCAGAGCTCGCGCGACCCGCGCCAGCCGGTGGTCTTCTCCTCGGTCTGCGCCGGCGCATCCATGGGGCCAGCCTAGCCGCGGGGCGAGTGGATCACAAGGGAAATAGTCACAGATGAACGATAAGTTGACATTAGTGTACATTTCTGGCAAGGCGGCGGCGCGCCACAGGGAGACGGCCATGCACGACGATCCCCTCCTGCAGCCCTACCAGCTGAAGCATCTGACGCTCCGCAACCGGCTGATGGTCACCAGCCACGAGCCGGCCTATCCCGAGGACGGCATGCCGAAGGCGCGCTACCGGGCCTATCACGTCGAGCGCGCGCGGGCGGGTCTCGCCCTGACGATGACCGCGGGCTCGGCCTCGGTGGCGCGCGACAGCCCGCCGGTCTTCAACAACATCCTCGCCTGGAAGGACGAGGTCGTCGGCTGGCTGCGGGAGCTCGCCGACGAATGCCACGGGCACGGCTGCGCGGTGATGATCCAGCTCACCCATCTCGGCCGCCGCACCCGCTGGGACAAGGCCGACTGGCTGCCCGTCGTCTCCGCCGGCCATGCGCGCGAGCCGGCGCATCGGGCGTTTCCCAAGAAGGCCGAGGACTGGGACATCGCCCGGATCATCGGGAATTACGCCGATGCGGCCGAGCGCATGAAGGCGGCCGGCCTCGACGGCATCGAGCTCGAGGCCTACGGCCATCTGATGGACCAGTTCTGGTCGCCGCTGACCAACCACCTCGACGCTCCTTGGGGCGGCAGCCTCGACGACCGGCTGCGCTTCACCTTCGAGACGCTGCAGGCGATCCGCGACCGGGTCGGGCCCGAGTTCATCGTCGGCATCCGCTATTCCGGCGACGAGGGCCTGCCCGGCGGGCTGACGAAGGCGGACGGGCTCGAGATCTCGCGCCGCCTCAAGGCCAGCGGCCTGGTCGATTTCCTGAACGTGGTGCGGGGCCATATCGACACCGACGCCGGGCTGACCGACGTGATCCCGGTGCAGGGGATGCGCAGCGCGCCGCATCTCGACTTCGCCGGCGAGATCCGGGCGGCGACGGATTTCCCCACCTTCCACGCCGCCAAGATCCAGGACGTCGCCACCGCGCGCCATGCCATCGCCTCGGGCAAGCTCGACATGGTCGGCATGACCCGCGCGCATATGGCCGACCCGCATATCGTGGCGAAGATCCTGGCCGGCGAGGAGGACCGGATCCGGCCCTGCGTGGGCGCGAATTATTGTCTCGACCGCATCTATCAGGGCGGCGCGGCCTTCTGCCTCCACAACCCGGCGACGGGCCGCGAACTGACCATGCCCCATGCGGTGCCCAAGGCCGCGGCGGCGCGGCGGGTGGTGGTGGTCGGCGCCGGTCCCGCGGGGCTCGAGGCGGCGCGGGTCGCGGCGCTGCGCGGGCATGCGGTGACCGTGCACGAGGCGGCGAAGGATCCGGGCGGTCAGATCCGGCTGACGGCCCGGACGCCCCGGCGCCAGGAGATGATCCAGGTCGTGCAATGGCGCTTCGCCGAATGCGAGCGGCTGGGCGTCGCCTTCCGCTTCAACAGCTTCGCCGATGGCGAGGCGGTGCTGGCCGCCGACCCGGAAGTGGTGATCGTCGCCACCGGCGGGCCGCCCCATACCCAGGGGCTGGCCCCGGGCGGCGGGCCCGTCGTCT
>NZ_DAIUBO010000370.1:0-2426 GCF_036846665.1 Amaricoccus sp.
AGGCCGATCTTGCCGCCCTTGGCGTAGGGCGCGAGCAGGTCGATGACCTTGATGCCGGTGACGAGCACCTCGGATTCGGTCGACTGGGCGGCGAAATCGGGCGCGGGCGCATGGATCGGGCGGTATTCGGTCGCCTCGACGGGGCCCTTCTCGTCGACCGGTTCGCCGATGACGTTGAGGATGCGCCCCAGGGTGCCGTCGCCGACCGGGACCTGGATCGCCTTGCCGGTGTCGGTGACCTTCGCGCCGCGCACGAGGCCCTCGGTCGAATCCATCGCGATGGTGCGCACGGTGGATTCGCCCAGGTGCTGCGCGACCTCGAGCACGAGCCGCTTGCCGTTGTTGTCGGTCTCGAGCGCGTTGAGGATCTCGGGCAGATGGTCCCCGAACTGCACGTCGACGACGGCGCCGATGACCTGGGTGATCTTGCCGACTGCTGGTTCAGCCATGTTGTTCTCCGTCCCTAGAGCGCCTCGGCGCCCGAAATGATCTCAATGAGCTCGCTGGTGATCGCCTGCTGGCGCGAGCGGTTGTAGACGATCGTCAGCTTGTCGATCATCTCGCCGGCATTGCGCGTGGCATTGTCCATCGCACTCATGCGCGCGCCCTGTTCCGAGGCGCCGTTCTCCAGAAGCGCGGTGAAGATCTGCGTCGCCACGCCGCGCGGCAGCAGGTCGGCGAGGATCGCCTCCTCGTCGGGTTCGTATTCGTATTGCGACGAGGCACCGCCCTCGCGTGCCTCGAAGACCGCCGGGATCAGCTGGCGCTCGGTCGGCACCTGGCTGATCACCGACTGGAAGCGGTTGAAATAGATCGTGGCGACGTCGAACTCGCCGGCGTTGAAGCGGTTCAGGATGTCATGGGCGATCCTGGCCGCGTCCGCATAGCCGAGCTTCTTGACGTCGGAGAGATCCACATGGCCGACCAGGAGCGCGCTGAGGTCGCGGCGCAGCTGCTCGCGGCCCTTCTTGCCGATGGTGAGGATCCTGACCGTCTTGCCCTCGGCCTGGAGCCGCGCGACCCGGTTGCGGGCGAGCCGCACGATCGTGGAGTTGAAGCCGCCGCAGAGGCCGCGCTCGGCGGTGGCGACGACCAGCAGATGCGTCTCGGACTTGCCGGTGCCCGCGAGCAGCCGGGGCGCATTGGCGCTTTCGGCGACGCCGGCGGCGAGATTGCCCAGCACCGCGTCCATGCGCTCGGCATAGGGCCGCGCGCTTTCGGCCGCTTCCTGGGCGCGGCGCAGCTTGGCGGCCGCGACCATCTGCATCGCCTTGGTGATCTTGCGCGTCGACTTGACGCTCGCGATCCGGATCTTGAGGTCCTTGAGGCTCGGCATCGGCCGGCTCCCTGTCTAGTCTCGGATCAGGCGAAGGTCTTGGTGAAGCTGTCCAGCACGCTGCTGATCCTGGCCTCGATGTCGCCGGCGATCTTCTGGTCCTCGTCGCGGATCCGGCCGAGCAGCGCCCCTTCGGAATTGCGCAGATGCGCCAGGAGCCCGCGCTCGTAGCGGCCCACGTCGCTCACCGGGATCCTGTCGAGATAGCCGTGGGTGCCGGCGTAGATCACCACCACCTGCTCGGCATTGGTCAGCGGCGAATACTGCGGCTGCTTCAGGAGCTCGGTGAGGCGGGCGCCGCGGTTCAGGAGGCGCTGGGTCGCCGCGTCGAGGTCGGAGCCGAACTGGGCGAAGGCGGCCATCTCGCGGTACTGGGCGAGCTCGAGCTTGATCGAGCCCGCTACCGACTTCATCGCCTTGGTCTGGGCCGAGGAGCCCACGCGGGAGACCGAGAGGCCGACGTTCACCGCCGGGCGGATGCCCTGGTAGAAGAGCTCGCTCTCGAGGAAGATCTGGCCGTCGGTGATCGAGATCACGTTGGTCGGGATATAGGCCGAGACGTCGCCGGCCTGGGTCTCGATCACGGGGAGCGCGGTGAGCGAGCCCGATCCATGCTCGTCGTTGAGCTTGGCGGCGCGTTCGAGCAGCCGCGAATGCAGGTAGAAGACGTCGCCGGGATAGGCCTCGCGGCCGGGCGGGCGGCGCAGCAAGAGCGACATCTGGCGATAGGCGACGGCCTGCTTGGAGAGGTCGTCGTAGATGATCAGCGCATGCATGCCGTTGTCGCGGAAGTATTCCGCCATGGCGCAGGCGGCATAGGGCGCGAGATACTGCATCGGCGCCGGCTCGGAGGCGGTGGCGGCGACGATGGTGGTGTATTCGATCGCGCCGGTTTCCTCGAGCTTCTTGTAGAGCTGGGCGACGGTGGAGCGCTTCTGGCCGACCGCGACATAGACGCAGTAGAGCTTCTTCGATTCATCGTCGCCGGCGGCGTCGTTGTAGACCTTCTGGTTTAGGATGGCGTCGAGCGCCACCGCGGTCTTGCCGGTCTGGCGGTCGCCGATGATCAGCTCGCGCTGGCCGCGGCCGA
>NZ_DAIUBO010000371.1:0-2407 GCF_036846665.1 Amaricoccus sp.
CGCCGCAAGGCGATGGTCCAGCCTGCCGCCCGCCAGCGCCTCGGTCCCCGCCGCCAACCGCGCAAGGGGCGCAAGGACGGTGCGGCGCAGCACCAGCCAGCTGGCCAGAAGGCTGCTGCCGATCACCGCAAGGCCCGCCAGCATCAGCAAGCCCATGCTGCGCCGGGTCTCGGCCTCAAGCCCCGCGGCGGCATAATCCACCACCAGCAGCCCGTTGACCGGCTTTTTCGCCATGTCGCCATGGCAGCCCCGGCATTGCGGCTGGTTCGGCACCGGCCGGATCGCCCGCACCACATCGGGGCCCGCGCCGGTCAGGTCGGTCAGCGGGCCGCGGGTGTCCAGCGCGCGCCGGACCGGCGGGCTGTCCAGCACCGCGCCCACCAATGCGGGGTCCGAGGCGAAGCGCACCTCGAAATGCGGGTTCAGGATGCGGACGGCGCGGATGTCTGGGTCCTTGCCCAGATCGGCGACGATGGCCTCAAGCCCCAGAAGATCGCGCTTCAGCATGGCGTTTTCCAGGGCCGAATGCAGCAAGCCACTGACCTGCAGCGAGGCACGTTCCATCTCGGCGGCAAGGCGCGCGCGGTAGAGCCCCGAGACGACACCCAGGACCACCGCCGACAGCACGAAAAGGACCGCCGCCAGCGCCAGCACCATGCGCCGTTGCAGGCGCGCACCGGCCCAGTCGCGCAGCCGCCGGGTCAGGCCCCGGGTCACGGCAGCACCTGGAAGAGGCGCCGGTGATGGCCGGTCCGGGCGCAGACCGGGCAGAGGCCGCCGCCTTCCCGGGGGCCGCCCGAGGGCACATGCACCTCGACCCCGCAGCCGCGGCAGCGGAAAGAGACCAGCGCCGGGCCCGGAACCGCGGAGGCGAGGCGTTCGATCGTCATTGCCCCTGCCCCGCATACGTCCTCACACATTCCGCAACCCGTGCATCCCGAAGGGTCCGCCCCATACGACAATCCGCCGTCGTCGTCCTTGATCAGGCTCAAGGCCCCGGTGGGGCAGATGCGCAGACAGGCGTCGCAGCCGGTGCAGCGGGCTGGGTCGATGCGTGGGGCAAAGGCGTGGCGGGCACCGGGCGGGCCGGGCAGTGATTGCAGCCGCGCCAGCGCGGGGATGCCGGTATCGGTGATGACGCCGCCGAGGCCAAGGAAGAGCCGCCGCCCGCGGCGCGGCGCGGGCTCGGCGGTCAGCCGGGGCATCCTGCGCGGGACGCTGGCAACCGGCCCGATCCGCAGGGGTTGCAGGCCGCGGTCTTCCAGCAAGGCGTTCAGCGCCGCCACTCGGGCCGCGACCGGCAGGCCCGCCCCATCGGGACAGGCGGCGCAGTCGGCGGTCAGCACCGCGATCCGCCGCACCCCTTGCAGCCACAGCCGCGCCAGCGCCTCCAGCCCCAGCTCCTGAAGGCACGGCCCCTGCCCCGGGCCGCGGCGCGGACAGACCAGCGCCGCCTCGGGCCCGCCCGCCGACGGCTCGGGCCGGATCCCGCCCTGCCCGTCCAGCGCGACTGCCCGCTGCGGGCAGGCCGCCACGCAGGCGCCGCAGCCGGTGCAGGCCGCGGGGTCGAGGACCAGCCCCTCGGCGGTCATCTGCAGCGCATCCTGCGGGCAGGCGTCGGCGCAGGCCGAACACCTTGCCTGCGCCAGAAGGCCGTGCAGGCAGGCTTCGCCGTCGATGGACGGCAGCGCCGCTACCAACTTGCCGACAGTCCGGGAACGAAGGGCCGCTCCTCGTCGGCCTCGGCCTGACGCTCGGCCCGCCCGGCCTGCACCGTCCAGGCATGAGGTGCGACATCCGGCGCGCGTCCCGTCGCCGCGGCCAGATCCTCGCGCAGCGCGGTCAGCAGCGCCAGCGTCATGAGTGCTGCGCCCGCAAGGAAAGGGTGGCGGGCGTGGGCCGCGACCTTCAGGCACCAGTCGGGCAGCCAGGGCATCAGATGCCCGTCCATGAAGACCGCGGCATCGGCCAGCGCATCGGGGGTGCCGAGCGCAAGGAGATGGGCGACGAACTGCATCTCGTGGACGATGTGGTCGTCCGACCGCAGCCGCCAGTCCGGCACCGTCAGGCCGTAATGGGCATACCAGTCGCGCACCGCGAACATCGGCTGCTGGCGTTCCAGATGGTCCTCGGTCATCCAGACCGAGCCGGTGGGCGCGGCGCGGAAGCCATGGGTCAGGTAGGCATCGGCGAAATCGGCCGCCATCTCGTCGAGGATCGCCGCCGGCACCGGCCGCGGCATCCCGGCCAGCACGCGCGAGAAGCCCTCGACCACCCCCGCCTCGTCGCGCCCCTCCAGCAGGGCGGCGGCAATGGCGGGGGGGGTTGGCGCCCCCAGCCCCCCCTCCAGGGCGCCGTCGGGGTCCTGGGTGTGGCTTGGGGGGACCCGGGCCGCCCCCCCCGGCCC
>NZ_DAIUBO010000372.1:0-2404 GCF_036846665.1 Amaricoccus sp.
CTGCGGCGCGCGCCTCCGGGCGACCGGACCGGGCAAGGCGCCACCGGCGCCTCGCGTTTCCGATCCGGTGACATGCGGCGCGGGCCGCGCGGAGCGCGGCCTTTTCCCTGTCCCGAGAATCAGCCTCAGGATTGGTCGATCGGAAGGGCCGCTGCTATCACACGCCGGCCTGCAGGCCGAACGCCTGATTGCCCCGCGATTGGCGGCCCCGCCGCTCCCGAGATTCGCGGCACCATGCGCAAGCCACCAGAAGACGCCCTGGCGGCCCTGGGCCCCCGGTCGCGCAACCCGATGCAGGGAATGGTACCAGCGCCCCGGCTCGAACGGGGGACCTCCTGATCCACAATCAGGCGCTCTAACCAACTGAGCTACGCCGGCACGGCTGTCCGGTTACTATACGCGGCGGCTCGAATGCAAGTCTGCACTTGTCCGACGGCGCGGGACCCGGCAGATTGCGGCGCGGGCAGGAGGCCGGAAGTCATGGGGATCGACCGCGAGAGCGATACCGCCGCCAGCCTGCGGATCGGGCCTACGTCGCTCGGCATGGTCCGGGTCTATGTCGAGACGGATTCCTTCGATCTGCCGCTCGACTTCGATCCCGATGCGGCGGAGGAGATCGCCGAGGAGCTTCGCGCCGCGGCGGAACGGGCGCGCAGCATCGCGGCCGGCGGGAAAGGCAAGAAGCGACCCGGGCGACGCTAGAGCCTGGAGAACCTCGCGAGATCCGGGTCGATCAGGACGCCGAGGCGCAGCGCCGCGGTGCGGGCGAAGCGCTGCACCAGCGCCTTGCGCCGCGCGCCCGCAAGCGGCGTCTCCGGCGGCCAGCGCACGAGTTCGCCGTCGAAGCCGTCGGCCAGGATGAGCCCGGTCTCCTCGGGCAGGATCTCGCCGGGGAAATCGGCATCGACCGCCCAGAAGAACCGGTCGCACCAGGCCAGGTAGCCGGTCCACTTGCGGTCGGAGACGAAATCCATCCGGCTCGACTTGCATTCGACGATCCAGATCTCGCCCTTCGGCCCGAGCGCGATGACGTCGACGCGGAGGCCCGCCTCGGGCACGAATTCGGTCAGCGTCGCGAAACCGCGTCCCGCGAGATGGCGACACACACCGCGCGCCAGGCGCTGCCCCGGGAGCTCGGACTCCGTCATCCCGGCTCTCTGGCCAAGCATGCGCCAGCGGTCAAGGGTCCGGGCCTCTCTGCGTCCGGTCGGCCGGCCCTTGCGGCGGGGCTTGAGACCTCGCGCGCGACACGGTACTAGGAAAGCGATGCTGCCGGTCTTCCGCCGGCCGCGGGGGGTTCATTGGAGATCACGCATGGCCGACGCCGCTGTTCATTCCCACGACGGCCACCACAAGCCGGGGTTCTTCACCCGGTGGTTCATGTCCACCAACCACAAGGACATCGGCATCCTCTACCTGATCACCGCGGCGATCCTGGGTCTGGTCTCGGTCTCCTTCACCATGTACATGCGGCTCGAACTGATGGAGCCCGGCGTCCAGTACATGCTGCTCGACGGCCTGCCGAACGGGCATCTGTGGAACGTGCTGATCACCGGCCACGGCATCCTGATGATGTTCTTCGTGGTGATTCCGGCGCTCTTCGGCGGCTTCGGCAATTATTTCATGCCACTGATGATCGGCGCGCCGGACATGGCGTTTCCGCGCATGAACAACCTGAGCTACTGGCTCTTCGTGGCGGGCTCGACGCTGGCGGTCTGCTCGCTGCTGGCGCCGGGCGGCAACGGGCTGAGCGGCTCCGGCGTCGGCTGGGTGCTCTATGCGCCGCTCTCGACGCACGAGCAGGGCATGTCGATGGATCTCGCGATCTTCGCGGTGCATCTGAGCGGCGCGTCCTCGATCCTCGGCGCGATCAACATGATCACGACCTTCCTCAACATGCGCGCGCCGGGCATGACGCTGCACAAGGTGCCGCTCTTCGCCTGGTCGATCGTGGTCACGGCCTTCATGATCCTGCTCGCACTGCCGGTGCTCGCGGGGGCGATCACCATGCTCCTGACCGACCGCAACTTCGGCACGACCTTCTTCGAGGCTTCCGGCGGCGGCGACCCGGTGCTCTACCAGCACATCCTGTGGTTCTTCGGCCATCCTGAAGTCTACATCGTCATCGTGCCGGGCTTCGGCATCATCAGCCACGTGATCTCGACCTTCTCGCGCAAGCCGATCTTCGGCTACCTGCCCATGGTCTATGCGATGATCGCCATCGGGGCGATCGGCTTCGTCGTCTGGGCGCATCACATGTACACGGTCGGCATGTCGGTGACGCAGCAGAGCTACTTCATGCTGGCGACGATGGTGATCGCGGTCCCGACGGGCATCAAGATCTTCAGCTGGATCGCCACGATGTGGGGCGGCTCGATCGAGTTCAAGACGCCGATGCTCTGGG
>NZ_DAIUBO010000373.1:0-2383 GCF_036846665.1 Amaricoccus sp.
TGGCGACGAGATGCTTGTTGGCGATGCCGAGGTCGCGCAGCCGGACGCCGGCGTCGATCTCGGCGCCGATCCCGGCGAGGATCTCCCGCGCTTCGCGCTGCATCCGGCCGACGTCGATCAGCCCGCGGCGCGTCTTCGGCGCATGGCCGATGAAGATGTTCTCGGCGACCGAAAGCTCGTCGAAGAGCACGGTCTCCTGGTGGATGGCGGTGATGCCGGCCCTGGAGGCATGATGCGCGGTCGGGAAGCTGACGGCCTTGCCGTCCATGCGGATGCTGCCGCCGTCGGGCTGATAGATCCCGGTGAGGATCTTCACCATGGTGGACTTGCCCGCCCCGTTCTCGCCCACGAGCGCTGTGACCTGACCGGGATAGAGGCGGAGATCGACCTCCGACAGCGCCCGGACGCCCGGAAACGTCTTGCTGACGCCCGCGAGCTCGAGGATCGCGGCCGCCGCGCGCGCGGGATCCGGCTGCGGCAGGGCGACGGCATCGTCGAAACCGGAAAGCATGCGCGCCCCCAAGCGGTCGAGATCTGGCAGGATGGTTGCAGGGGGCGGCGACGGGTGCGGTCCCGCCGCCAGCCCGGGAATTGGCGCCGGATCTAGAAGATCGACTTGAACTCCTCGATGTTGGAGGCGTCGTAGACGAAGGGATCGGCCATCGCCCCGGCATTGGTGTCGTCCAGCGTCACCTCGCCCATGCGGCCCATGGGGATGCTCGCCCCCGGCTCCGCCGTCGCCTGATCGGTCGCGAGGTTGTAGGCGATCATGGTCGCGGCATAGCCGAGGTCGATCGGGTTCCAGATCGCGAAGGACTTGGACGCGCCGCTCTCCACGGCCCCCGCCATTTCCGACGGCAGGCCGAGGCCGGTGACATTGATCTCGCCGACCCTGCCGGCGTCCTCGACCGCCTGGGCGGCGGCGACGATGCCGACCGAGGTCGGGGCGATGATCGCCTTGAGATCGGGGTAGGACGCCATGAGCCCCTGGGCCTCGCGGTAGGACTTGTCGGCGAGATCGTCGCCGTAGACCGTCGCGACCACGTTGATGCCCGGATAGTCCGGCAGGACCTTGTTCATCTCCTCGATCCAGGTGTTCTGGTTCGTGGCGGTCGCCGATGCCGAGAGCACGGCGACATCGCCGCCATCGGGCAGGTTGTCGGCGGCGAGCTTGATGATCATGTTGCCGATCAGCGGGTTCGAGGACGGGTTGAGATGCATCTCCCGGCCCTCCGGCGCCACGCCCGAATCCCAGGAGATCACGGTGATGCCCCGGTCCATCGCCTTCTTCAGTGCCGGCACCAGCGCGTCCTGGTCATTGGCCGAGATGGCGATGGCATCGACCTTCTGGGCGATCAGCGCATTGATGACCTCGATCTGGCCTTCGGCCGTGGTGTCGGTCGGGCCGGTGTAGATGATCTCGACATCGCCGAGTTCGGCGGCCGCCTCTTCCGCGCCCTTCGCCGCGGCCTCGAAGAAGCCGATGCCGAGGGCCTTGACGACCAGCGCGATGCGCTTGTCCTGCGCCGCAGCGGGGCTCGCGATCAGCGCGGCCCCGATCGAGGCCGTGACCAGCAGTCTCTTCAGCATGCTCATGAATTTCCTCCCTTGAGCCAGATCCTTGCCTTGTCCCCCGGCCGCTCAACCGACGGAGGTATCGTCCTGTCGTCGCGATCCGCTCTCGCCGGCCACGACGACCGTCACGCCCGCCGATTCCAGCATGCGCAGGGTCCTGTCGGTCACGCCCTCGTCGGTGATGACGGTGGTGATCCGTTCCAAAGGGCAGAGCACCAGGCTCGATCGCGCCTCGAACTTCGAGGAATCGACCATGACCACCAGTTCGTCCGCCTGACCGATCAGCTTCGATTCGGTTTGGATCAGCAGCGGATCGGCCTCCATCAGGCCGATCGGCCCGAGCCCCTGGGCGCCCATGAACATCCGCCGGGCATAGAAATTGCGCGTCACGTCGTTCTCGAAGGGCGACAGGACGATGTTCTGCTCGCGATAGACCACGCCGCCCGACAGGAGCACGGTGTTCTTGGAATGCTTCAGCAGATGCTCGGCGATCGGAAAGGAATTGGTGAACACCTGCATGCGCCGGTTCACCAGCGGATGCACCATCTGGAACGTGGTCGTGCCGCCGTTGATGATGATCGAATCGCCGTCCTGGCAGAGCGCGACGGCCGCCCGGGCGATGGCGCGCTTCTGGCTGAGCGCCCGCGTCTCGTTGACGCTGAACGGCCGGCCGGCGAGGCCGCTGAACTGCGGCGGGCTGATGGATTCGGCGCCGCCCCGCACGCGGCGGAGCTTCTTCTGCAGATGCAGGGCCGCGACATCGCGCCGGATCGTCGCCTCCGAGGCCCCGGTGAGTTCGAGCATCTCC
>NZ_DAIUBO010000374.1:0-2337 GCF_036846665.1 Amaricoccus sp.
GGCGCGGCAAGGTCACCGCGCCGATCTTCCTGCTGGTGCCGCAGGTCAAGCTGCCAAAGCGGCTGGACCTCGCGCGGGACGCAGGTCGGGCGTTGGACAGCGTGCCGGGGCTGATCGTGGCGAATTGGGTGGACGGAAGGGTTAGATGATTAGGCGCGCGCCTCAACCTCTCGCTCTTCTCGCGCCGCGCGGCGCCGACGACGGGGTTCCTCAGTGTCTCCGAGCCCCTCGAGTGCGACAGGAGCCTTGCCGGGGAATTCGACCATCAGCTTGAGGTTGCCACCCATCGCGCGCACGTAGCTCGTGAGCGTCGAGAGGAGCAGATCGCTCTGACGCTCGTATTTCGCCACCGTTGCCTGCTGAATGCCGAGCGTGTCCGCAAGTTGGACCTGGGTCATCTCCTTGGCTTTCCGCAGTTCCTGCAGCGTCAGGTATTCCATATGCAGACGATCCGCCTCGGCCTCGACGCCAGCACGCCGGGCGGGATCGAGGGCAGCCAGCTTGTCCTTGAGAGTCCGTGCCATGATCGTCATCCTTTCCGTCTCTCGAGATGGCTGTCGAACCGTTCGTCGGCCCGGGCGATCAGCTGCTTGTAGAAGCGCTTCTCGCTGCCACCTGATTTGTCCCCGCCGACAAGCAGGATCGCCTGCCGGTCGGGATCGAATGCGAAGGCGATGCGCCATACGCCATCAGCGGCATTGCAGCGCAATTCCTTCATGTTCGCGTGCTTCGACCCTGTCAGGGTGTCGGCATGCGGTCGACCGAGCGATGGCCCCTCGCGTTCCAGCAGGAGCGCGCGTGCCAGGATCGCGTCCTGCACCTCTTGCGGGAGTTCGTCGAACTCCGGCTCGAACTCCTCTGCGAACGAAACGGTCCACGGCATCCGGTCCTCATGTCTTGGAGGCTATATAGCCTTGAAGCACTAATTTTGCAATAACGACTCTCAGAGGTCCGTACATGCCCACCCCACGCGAAACCATCCTCGCCGCGCTGCAGGCCCGACTCTCCGCGCTGCCCGCCACCTCTTTACGCGGCGAGGTGCTGCCCGAACGCGTGCCGGTCGAGGGCTTGCTGATCCTGCGCGACGGTGAGCCGGGAGAACCCGAGGTGACGCTTTCACCGCTCACCTACCACTACCAGCACCGAACCGAGATTGAGGCGGTCGTACAGGGTGCCGACCGTGACGCCACCTTCGACACGCTTTGCGCCAGTATCGGCGCGACGCTCACGTCTGACCGCACTTTGGGCGGGCTCTGCGACTGGGTCGAGGCGGAAGCGCCGCGGCCGGTGGACTTGGCCGTAGAGGGCGCGGCCAGCCTCAAGGCGGCCGTGATACCGGTCGTCCTTCACTACACCACAGCCGATCCCCTCGGCTGATCCAACCGACAGAAGGAAACCGACATGGCACGAGCCCAAGGGGCGCGGGCGCAGATGGCGCTTGCGTTCGAGACCGTCTATGGCACGCCGCCCGCGAGCGGCTTCACGAAATTGCCTTTCGCCAGCACCACGCTCGGCGCCGAGCAGCCGCTGCTGAACTCGGAGCTGCTCGGCTACGGCCGCGATCCGCTGGCGCCTATAAAGGACGCGGTGACCGCGGATGCGTGTCCTGCCCGGCGCGGTGATCGGGTGGGACATGTCGGCGGCGCTGGCGCTCGGTGACGCTCTCGGCGTGCCGCCGCTCGCCATGGCCGAACTGCTGCCCGTCATCGAAGTGGTGATGGTGGCCAAGCTCAACGAACAGATGGATCACTCCCATGGCGGAAAAACGGGTTAGCGTCCGCCTCGCGGCCGTGGGCGGACGGCAGGTGCGCGCCGAACTGGAAGGTGTCGGCGAGGCCGGGTCGCGCGGCTTCGGACGGCTGAGCCGCGAGATGGAGGCGGCCAACGCCCGGCTTGCAGCCTTCTCCCGCCGTGTCGCTGTGGCGGCTGCAGCCGCCGTGGCAGCAGCCGCCGCCGCTGGCGTGGCGATGATCCGCTCCGGCCTGCAGACGGTCGATGCGCAGGCGAAGCTCGCCCAGTCGCTCGGCACCACCGTCGCCTCGATCCAGACGCTGGAGCGCGCGGGCGAGTTGGCGGGCGTTTCCATGTCCGGCATCGAGCAAGCCACCAAGGATCTGACGCGCCGTCTCAGCCAGGCGGCCGCCGGGACCGGTCCTGCCGCCGATGCTCTGGATCGGCTCGGGCTCTCGGCCAACGAGCTGATCGCCCTGCCGCTCGACCAGCGGGTGGGTGCCATCAACGCAGCCATCGAGAACTTCGTGCCCGCCGCCGAACGCGCGGCTGTCGCGGGCCAGCTCTTCGGCGAGGAAGGCTCCATCGCCATGTCGCGGATCGACA
>NZ_DAIUBO010000375.1:0-2321 GCF_036846665.1 Amaricoccus sp.
GGGCGCGTCCGCATCGCGCCGCTTCTCGGCTGGCGGGACGTCGATCTCGCGGCGATCACGCGCGAGGCCCTGCCCGCCGGGATCCCCTCGCTGGTGGAGAACGACGCCAATGCCTTCGCCATCGGCGAGGCCTATGGCAGCCGCGGCCGCCAGCGCGGCGTGACCCTCGTGCTGGTGATCGAGAGCGGGGTCGGCGGCGGCATCGTCATCGACGGCCAGCTCTTTCGCGGCGGGAACGGCCTCGCGGGGGAGATCGGGCATGTCCATGTGCCGGATGCCGATTGCGCCGAACTCGAAGAGGCCATCGGGCTGGAACTGCTGCTCAAGCGCTACCGCGGCGTCGCGGGCACCGGGGACGCGACGCTGGCGGGCCTTCTGGCGGATGTGCGCGACCGCGCCCCGGCGGCGGTGGCGATCGCGGAGGACTGGGCGCGCCATCTCGCCTTCGCGCTGGTCCAGGCCTGCCGGCTGGTCGATCCCGACCGGATCGTGCTCGGCGGCTCGGTCGCCGGGCTCTATCCGATGGTCTCCGCACGGGTGGCGTTCCACATGGAGACGCTGCAGGCCGACAGCTTCCCGCTGCCCGAGATCGTGCTGCACGAGGCCGCCGAGACGGGCGCGGCCTATGGCGCGGCCTGCATGCTGCACCAGCGCTTCCTGTCGCTGGAAAACGACCTGCTCGCCGGCGACGCCATGGGAAAGGATTGGGGGAACCTCTGACATGACTTCCGAAGGCGCGCTGGCTCGCGATGCGCTGGGTCCCACGGTCTGCGTCGGCGAGATCCTCGTCGAGATCGTCGCGACCACCGTCGGCGAGGGCTTCCTCGAGCCGCAGCCGCTCGTGGGGCCCTTCCCGAGCGGCGCGCCCGCGATCTTCATCGATCAATGCGCGCGCATGGGCGGCTCGGCGGCCATGGTCGGCGCGGTCGGGGACGACGATTTCGGCCGCCTCAACATCGCCCGGCTCGCGCGCGTCGGCGCGGATGTCTCTGCCATCACAATCGACCGCGGAAGGCCCACCGGCAGCGCCTTCGTGCGCTATCGCCCGGACGGGGCGCGCGACTTCGTCTACAACATGTGGACCTCGGCGGCCGGGCGCCTCGGCTGGACCGACGCCGTCGCCGCGCTGATCTCCCGCGCCGGGCATCTGCATGTCATGGGCACGGTGCTCGCGGAGCCCGGCGCCTGGGCGATCATCGAACGCGCGGCCGACATCATCAAGGACCGCGGCGGCAGCGTGTCGCTCGATCCCAACCTGCGCAAGGAAATCAGGGGCGACGGGGAGACCGACCGGCGCTTCGCCAGGATGGTGGCGATGTCCGATCTCCTGCTCCCCTCGGGCGGGGAACTGGAGCGCGCGGCCGGCGTCGCGGGCGAGGCCGAGGCGCTCCGGCGGCTCTTCGCGCTCGGGGTCGCCGAGGTGGTGCTGAAGCGGGGTGCGGACGGGGCGAGCTATTTCGACCGCGACGGCCTGCGGGTCGATGCCCCGGCCTTCGCCGTCGAGGAGGTCGATCCGACCGGCGCCGGCGACTGCTTCGGCGGCGCCTATCTGGCCTGCCGCCGGCTCGGCATGGCTCCGGAGGCGGCGCTGACCTATGCCTGCGCGGCGGGTGCGCGGAACGTGACGCGGCGCGGGCCGATGGAAGGCGCCGGCACGCGCACCGAGCTCGACCGTTTCATCCGCGAGACGGGAAGGCGGGCGTGATGCGGGTGGCGCTTGACGATCTGGCGCGCCTGCGCATCGAGGGACGGCCGCGGGGCATCCCCTCGGTCTGCTCCGCGCATCCGATCGCCCTGCGCGCCGCCCTGCGCCACGGGAGCGAGACCGGCGCCAAGGTGCTGATCGAGGCCACCTGCAACCAGGTCAACCACCGGGGCGGCTATACCGGCATGTCCCCGGCGGATTTCGCCGCGCTGGTCGGCGGGCTCGCCCGGGCCGAGCGATGTCCGGAAGACCGGATCATCCTCGGCGGCGATCACCTCGGCCCCAATCCCTGGCGCGACCTGCCCGCGGAGGCGGCGATGGCCGAGGCGGAACGCATGGTCGCGGCCTATGTGGCGGCGGGCTTCCGCAAGCTCCACCTGGACGCCTCCATGGGCTGCGCCGGGGAGCCCGCGGCGCTCGACGACACCGCCACCGCCCGCCGCGCCGCGCGGCTCGCCGCGGTCGCCGAGACGGCGGCGCGGGCAGCAGGCGGCCCGCCGCCGCTCTATATCATCGGGACCGAGGTGCCGCCGCCCGGCGGCGCGGACCACGCGCTGGATGCGATCACGCCCACCGCGCCGGAGGCCGCCCGCCGCACCATCGCCGTCCATCGCGC
>NZ_DAIUBO010000376.1:0-2298 GCF_036846665.1 Amaricoccus sp.
GACCCCGCCCGCCGCGCCATGGCGGCGCGCAACGCCACCCGCCTCGGCGCCCCGCGCCTCGCCCTGATCGACGGCACCGCACCGCAGGCGCTTTCCGGCATGCCGCCCCCGGATGCGGTCTTCATCGGCGGCGGGCTCGACCGGGAGACGGTCGCCGCCTGCCTGCGCGCGCTGCGGCCCTTCGGGCGGCTGGTCGCCAATGCGGTGACGCTCGAATCCGAGGCGCTGCTCGCCGAGATGCAGGCCGAGCACGGCGGCGACCTGACCCGCATCGCCGTCAGCCGTGCCGAGCCCGTGGGCCGGTTCCGCGGCTGGCGGCCGGCCATGCCGGTGACGCAATGGAGCTTCGAGCCATGACCGGCAGGCTCTACGGCATCGGCGTCGGGCCCGGAGACCCTGAACTGATGACGCTCAAGGCGCATCGCCTGATCGCCCGCGCGCCGGTCGTCGCCTATCCGGCCCCCGACAGCGGCGAGAGCTTCGCGCGCGCCATCGCCGCCGGCGCCATTTCGCCCGGGGCCGAGGAGATCCCGATCGTCATTCCGATGCGCACCGCCCGCTTCCCGGCGCAGGAGATCTACGACGCCGCCGCTTCGCGCATCGAGACCCATCTCGCGGCCGGCCGCGACGTGGTGGTGCTCTGCGAAGGCGACCCGTTCTTCTACGGCTCGTTCATGTATCTGCACGCCCGCCTCGCCGGCCGCTTCCCGGTGGAGATCGTTCCCGGCGTCTCGTCGCCCTCGGCCTGCACCGCCGCCGCCGCCCGACCGCTCTGCGCCCGCAACGAAGCCCTGACCATCCTGCCGGCGCCACTGCCCGATACCGAGCTTCGCGCGCGCCTGGCGCGGACGGATGCGGCGATCGTGATCAAGCTCGGCCGCCACCTGCCGCGGCTGCGGCGACTGCTCGACGAGCTCGGCCTGAGCGCCCGGACGCTCTACGTGCGCCACGCCAGCCTGCCGCAGCAGGAGGTGCTGGCGCTAGCCGATGCCCCCGAGATCGCGCCCTATTTCTCCATGCTGCTCATTCCCGGAAGCGATCCCCATGCGACCTGAGCCCGTCGTCGTCACGCTGGACCCTTCGGACGCGCTCGCCGACCGCATCGCCGCGGCGGTCGAGGCCCGCCTGCACGCGCGCGGCCGCGACTTCACCGAGACCGGGGCGCATCTGCGCGGCCTCTTTCTCGCCGGGCATCCGGTCATCGGCCTCTGCGCCGCCGGCATCCTGATCCGCAGCCTCGCACCGGTGCTCGCCAGCAAGGCCGACGAGCCCCCGGTCCTCGCCGTGGCCGAGGACGGATCGGCGGTGGTGCCGCTGCTCGGCGGGCATCACGGCGCCAACGACCTGGCGCGCCGGATCGCGCAGGCGCTCGCATCCCTGCCCGCCATCACCACCGCCGGCGATCTCGCGCTCGGGGTCGCCCTCGACGCCCCGCCGCCCGGCTGGCGCCTGGAGAACCCCGAGCACGCCAAGCCCGTCATGGCCGCCCTCATTCGGGGCGCCCCCGCCTCGCTCTCGGGCGAGGCGCCGTGGCTCGCACCGCTCCTCGGCCGCGAAGGGATCACGGCCCGACCGGCACCGGTGGGCGACGCGCCGGTCGTACTTCGGCTCGAGGACGGCCCGGCGCTGGTCTGGCGCCGGCAAACGCTCGCACTCGGCGTCGGCTGCGTGCGCGGCTGCGATCCGGGCGAGCTGATCGGGCTGGTGCAACGCTCGCTCGCCGAGGCGGGCCGATCCGTCTTCGAGGTCGCCGGGATCTGGTCCGTCGAGCTCAAGGCCGACGAGGCGGCGGTCCATGCGCTCGCCGGGAACCTCGGCGTGCCGGCGCGGTTCTTCTCGCCCGAGCGCCTGGAGGCCGAGACCCCCCGGCTCGCCGATCCCTCCGAAGTGGTCTTCGCCGAGATCGGCTGCCACGGCGTCAGCGAAGCCGCGGCGCTGGCCGCCGCCGGCCCGGACGGCGCCCTGGTGCTGGCCAAACGGAAATCCGCCAATGCGACCTGCGCGCTCGCCACCCTCGGCACGGGGCCGGAGCCCGGCCGCCCGCGCGGACGGCTCGCCGTGGTCGGCATCGGCCCCGGAAGGCCGGACTGGCGCACCCCCGAAGCCTCTCGCCTGATCGCGGAGGCCGACGAGCTGGTCGGCTACGGGCTCTATCTCGACCTGCTCGGCCCCATCGCCGCCGGCCGGCGCCGGGATTTCCCGCTCGGCGCCGAGGCGGATCGCTGCCGCTACGCGCTCGAGAGCGCGGGCGCGGGCCGGTCCGTGGCGCTGATCTCCTCGGGCGATGGCGGCATCTAC
>NZ_DAIUBO010000377.1:0-2289 GCF_036846665.1 Amaricoccus sp.
CGGGATAGGCGCCCTCTGCGCGGATCCACATCTCGCGCGGGTTCACCACGCGGCGTTGCTTCAGCTTGAAGGACACCTTCGCGAAGACATTGTTCCCGATGTATTTTTCGTTGGTCAGAACCTGATGGACGGTCGCTCGCGTCCATTGCCGGTTCAGATCGGTGCGGTATCCCTCGGCGTTCAGGGCCTCCGCGATCTGGCGCTCGGGCCGCCCCTCGTTCACGAACATCTCGTACATGCGCTGGACGACCCTCTGTTCCTCCTTGGGGCCGGGGACCAGGATCACGCGGTCGGTCTGCAGGCTTTTCTGCTCGCCGCGCGACAGTTCGCCCTTCGGGTTGCCGTGCTCGTCGATCAGCGCGCGCCGCAGCCCGTATCCGGCCGCGCCGCCCTGGCGATAACCGAGCTCCACGAGGCGGCATTGCCCGGCGAAGACCTTCACCGAGAGTTCGCGACTGTATTCGCCGGCCATTACCCGCTTGACGGTCTTCAGAAGGTTCGAGCCGATGCTGCCGTCGTTCTCGAACTGCTCGCCGCAGTAATGGACCCGGATGCCGGCGCGGGAGCAGACATGCTCGTGATAGGCGCCTTCGTCGGCATCCTGAAACCGGCCCCAGCGGCTGACGTCATAGACGAGGATCGCCTTGAAGTCGGCTTCGCCGGATTGGACCTCGGCCATCAGGTTCTGCAGCGCCTCGCGGCCGTCGAGCCGCAGCCCGGAACGCCCTGAGTCCTCGAACACGCGCAGGATCTGCAGGCCGCGGGCGGCGGCGTAGCTGCGGAGGACGTCGAGCTGGTTCTCGGTCGAGTATTTCTGGTGATCGGTCGACATCCGGACATAGGCGACTGCCGGAACGTCCTGTTCTGCCGCCGCGCTACCGTCCTCGCTGTTCGCCCGGCCGCCTCTCACACGTGCATCTCCCCATCACCGCCAACGACGCCAGCACCGCTGTGCGGGATACTCGGCAGTATCGTCGGACACAGGGGACACTCGAGCGTTCGAAAAGGCGATCTCCGATAAGGGCAGGTCCTTTCCCAGCCCGCCATTCAGCCGTTGCAACCGTTGGGTGGCGCGGGGCGCAGATTCGAAAAACATGGTCGTCACCGTCCAATAGAGACCTGCTTGGCCAGACGAGGTCGGGGGGTCGTCTCGGGCGCAAAGCAGATTCTCCCGTTTTCATGGCTCTCCAAAGCTTTAGCGGAGAGAAACATGGAGATGCGGGTGAAGATGGGCACAGTTGTGCCGAAGATGGGCACAGTTTTGCACCTGGACGGCATTCCGGGCGACTATCGCGCTGCGATAGCTTTGGCTTTGCATTCGGAACTCGGCTCAACTCATCGGGCGATCAAGACCGCGATGCGATGGACGGGAGCCAGCGAGAGAACCGTGAAGTACTGGTTCGCGGGTGAGCGCGGGCCGAGCGGCGAGCACCTGATTTCGCTCGCGCGGCATTCCGACGCCATCGTGCTGGTGCTCCTGGCGCTGGCGGAGCGGTGGATCAAGGACGACGACTAGGACGACGCGCCATCGCTAGGGCGGAGCCACCCTCTTGTCATGTGTTCGTTTTTGGTTATCTTGAAGACAGAACGAGGAGATCGGCCGCCATGCCCCGCACTACAACGATGACCGTACGCGTGAGCGGCGCTCTCAGCGAGTTCGTCGCGACGAACGTTGGCGAGGGCGGCGCCTATGAGAACGTCAGTGAGTACATCCGCGACCTGATCCGCCGCGACAAGGAGCGTGCGGAGCGTGAAGCCTTCGATCGCCTAAAGGCGGAACTGAACCGGGCCTTCGCTGCGCCCGAGGAGAGCTACACGCCTATGACCGCCGCCGAGGTGATCGCTCGAAACCGGCGGGCCTGAGCCCATGGCGATCCGGGTCCAGGAAGCGGCCTCGGTGCGTCTCGACGAGATCTACCGCTACACCCGCGACCAGTGGGGCGAAGCGCAGGCCGAAACGTACATCACCGGGCTGTTCGACGCCTTCGAGAAGATCGAAAGCCGCGGGGTGATGTCTAGGCCTGTGCCGGCCGAGTTCGGAGTAGAGGGATACTTCTTCCGCTACGAGCGGCATTTCGTGTACTGGAGACGGCTCGGCAATGGCGACATCGGCATCGTCACCATCCTACACGAGCGGATGCACCAGATCGACCGGTTCAAAGACGACTTTGGATAAACCATTGTAGGACAAGGTAAATACAGATCGGAAGCCGATCTGCGGAAAGCTCTAAAGAGGTGGAGATGGGGTGGATGCCGCTCTCCCCTGACGGCATCGCGATGTGCCAAACT
>NZ_DAIUBO010000378.1:0-2280 GCF_036846665.1 Amaricoccus sp.
CCAGTTTGACCGCCGGACTCCAGCTTCAGCTGGGTGAAAGATGGGGGTCACAGCACGGTGAACAAGATCATGCTTGGCGAAGCGCCGCTTCTGGAGAAGCTGAACGAGCACGGCGAGATCAAGGCCGGCACGATGGCCGAGGCGCGCGAGGCCTACAAGGTCGAGACCTGGGCGCGGAAGATCGGCATCACCCGGCAGGTGCTGGTGAACGACGACCTCGGCGCCTTCGCCGACCTCGCGCGCCGCATGGGTCACGGCGCGGCCGAGACCGAAGCGCGGATCCTCGTGACCCTCCTCGAGGCGGGCAGCGGAAACGGCCCGAGCCTGTCGGACGGCAAGACTCTGTTCCACGCCGACCATGGCAACAAGGCGGGTTCGGGCGCGGCGATCTCCGATGCGACGCTGTCGGCCGCGCGGCTGGCGCTGCGCACGCAGAAGGGCATCGAGGATCGGACCATCCGCGTGACACCGAAGAACCTACTGGTTCCGCCCGCGCTGGAGACCACGGCCGAGAAGTGGCTGGCCACCATCGCGCCCGCCACTGCCTCGGACGTGAACCCCTTCTCCGGGGCGCTATCGCTGGTGGTCGAGCCGCGCCTGACCTCGGCCACGCGCTGGTACGTCACTGCCGATCCGAGCGAGATCGACGGACTGGAGTTCGCCTACCTCTCGGGTTCGGAGGGGCCGCAAGTCGAGAGCCGCTCTGGCTGGGACGTGGACGGAGTCGAGATCCGAGTGATCCTCGACTTTGGCGCCGGCTTCATCGACCACCGCGGCTGGTTCATGAACTCGGGCGCATGACGTGGCTGACCTCGCCCAGCTCACCGCCTGGCGCGACGCCCTGATGGCTGCACGCTATCAGGGCGTGCGCACCGCCGAGTACGACGGCAAGCGGGTGACCTACGCCACCGACGGCGAGATGGCGGCGGCGCTGGCCGACCTCAGCCGTCAGATCGCCAGCACAAGACCGGAGCGCATTTCCGTCGTCCGCATCCAATCCTCGAAAGGACTCTGAGCCATGAAGACCTTCATCCAGACCGGCGACGTCATCACCGTCACCGCGCCCACTGGCGGCGCGACGAGTGGCGCAGGTGTGCTGATCGGCAGCCTATTTGGCATCGCCGCATTCACGGCTGAAGATGGACAGTCGCTGGAGATCGCCACCACCGGAGTCTTCGAGCTGCCGAAGAATCCGACCACGGTCCTTTCTGTTGGCGACGCTGTCGCCTGGAACGACACCGCCCATCAGGTCGACGCGCCGGGACCCGGGCTCTATCCCATCGGCATCGCCACGCATGCGGCAGGGAGCGGCGTAGCAGCTGTCACCGTACGGCTGAACGCGGTGGCAACGGCGGCTGCCTGAAGTTCAGCGCGTGTGTCCGCCCTCGTGGAAGAGCGCCTCCTGTATCCGCTTGAGGAGTTCCGCGTAGTCGGCGAGGGTGGTCACGTGGCCCCAGTTCACGTCATCTGGGCCGGTGAAGAAGTGGTCGTCGCTGGCGGCGCGGATGCGCTCGAGGGCAGCGTCGATCTCCGCCTTGCGGGCGATGAAGGCGGCAAGCGCCGCGTCGTTGGTCCTGGACATGGTCGTCTCCGAGCGTGGTCGACGAGCATGACCGCGTGGACACTTCTAAATACCTAGCCAAATCAGGTCATTGATGATTCTATCGGCTCCATCTTGGATGGGAGGGGTTTGGGTGGGTCAGCCGGGTTTGTTCGATCTGGACGATCGGTACGCGGCGCTGTCGAAGCGCGGCGATCCGCTGGAGCGGCTGGCGGCGGTGGTGGATTTTGAGATGTTTCGGGCCGATCTGGAGGCTGCGCTCGATCGGTCGGATCGGTCGCGGGGCGGGCGGCCTCCGATGGACGCGGTGATGATGTTTCAGGTCCTGGTGCTGCAGGCGCTTTACGGTCTGGCGGACGAGCAGACCGAGTTCCAGATCCGCGATCGGCTCAGCTTCATGCGCTTTCTCAGGCTCGATCTGCACGGGCGGGTGCCGGACGCCCGCACGATCTGGCTGTTCCGGGAACTGCTCACCAGGGCCAAGGCGATCGACGCCCTGTTCGCCCGGTTTGACGCGCATCTGCGTGCGTCCGGCTATCTGGCCATGGGCGGGCAGATGATCGATGCCTCGATCGTGGAAGCGCCGCGGCAGAGGAACACCGGCGCCGAGAAGGAAGAGCTGAAGGCGGGGCGCATCCCGGAAGACTGGACCGCGCGCCCGGCGAAGCTGGGCACCCGCATTTACCTGTCAGTTTTCGTCGAACCGTGATTCACTCGGC
>NZ_DAIUBO010000379.1:0-2257 GCF_036846665.1 Amaricoccus sp.
GGGCGACCGGACCGGGCAAGGCGCCACCGGCGCCTCGCCTTTTCGGTCCGGGGGATTGCTCCGCGGGCCGCGCGGGGCGCGGCCGGTCTTCCTTCCCGAGGCGGGGGCCGGGGGCCATTGTATCGGTCAGGCGCAGGGGCCGTTGATATGAGAGGCACAACCACTCGAACGGGAGGTTTCCACCGTCTCGCCCGTGCGGAAGCATCGGGAGCGGGCGGGGCCCGCGGCAGGAGATCGGCGTGTGCCGTCTGCCGGCCCGGATCCGGGCCCTCCGTCCGAAATGGCCGGGCCGCCCGCTGATGGCGGCCCGTGCGGTCGCCTCAGGTGAGGCCGAGCGAGGCCTTGTAGAGCGCGATCTGGCTCTCGCGGCCGATCTGGTCGGTGATCTTCTCCCAGGCGGCGGCGATGTTGTCGGCACCTTCCTGCGCGGTGAACTGGCCGGCATAGACCTTGGCCAGCTCGTCCTCGGCGATGGAATAATACTGGAAGATGCCGGGGATGCGCGGCTCGATCGCGGCATTGGGGTGGTTGTAGCTGTCGAGGTTCGAGGCGAGATAGTCCTCGATATAGGCGCGGTCGTAGCCCGCGGCCTCCCATTCGCTGTAGTCGAACTGGGAATTGCGGTAGGGCTGGAAGCCCGATGGATAGGCCGCCATCCAGAGCGCGATGTCCTTGCCGCCGAGATGTGCCGCGGCCGACCAGGCGGCCTTCTTCTTCTTCTCGTCGCCCTCGACCCGGGCCATGACATAGATGCCCCAGCCGATATAGGCCATGTTCGGCGCGAAGTTCGGGCCGTCCGGCAATTCCTCCCATTCTCCGGTCCTGGTGTTGTAGACCTCCTCGGCGCCGGGCAGGATCGAAAAGCCGATGACATCCCCGACCACCGATGTGTCGAGGGTTCGCGCATTCGAGCCCACGTCCCCCCACCAGGTGCACATCGAACCGGTGCCGGCGAGGAACTGCTGCCAGGCGACGCCGCCGGGATCGGTGTTGATCTGGTCGACCGGGAGCGTGCCGATGCTATCGAGCACGTCCTGGATCGCGCGCACGAAGGCCGGGTTGTTGACCCGCGGCTTCATGGTGTCGGGATCGAAGAGCCAGGCCGGGTCGCCCGGGTATTTGGCGTAGCCGGTGGCACGGTCTTCGAGGAAGTAGAATCCGAAGCCGCCCCAGCCCTTCAGCGGGTCCAGGAAGCCGTTCATCGGGTTGCCGAAGGTGGGGTCGGTCTTGTCCTTGAGGAACTTCGACGCCGCCTGCACCTGCGACCAGGTGGTCGGCACCCCCCATTCGCCGTCCTTGCCTTCCGCCTTCCACGCCTCGGCGAGCGCCGGATCGGAAAAGATGTCCGTGCGGTAGCTGAAGGTGTGGCAGTCGCCGTCGATGGAGATGCGGTAGGTCTTGCCGTCCCAGGTGCCGACCGGCGCCTTGAGGTAGTTGACGTAATCGTCCATGTCGATCAGCGCGCGCACCCAGTCCGGCATCTCGGAGGTGAGGCCCTTGGCGCAGACGTCGCCCTCGAAGGGCGCGCCCATCTCGATGATGTCGAAATCGATCGTTCCGGTGGCGATCGCCTGCTGCAGGCGGGCGTTGAAATCGGCCTGGGCGAGGTCGATCCAGTTGATCGTGGCGCCGGTATAGGTCTCCCAGGCCTTGAGGAAGCCGCGGAACAGGAAATTGTGCTGGTTCTGGTTGTTGAGCCCCATGAAGGTCAGCTCGACGCCGGCGAACTCGCCCTCGGCCACGGTCTCCCTGGTCCCGCCGAGGCACATCTCGCCGACCCTCTGCCAGTCGGCGTCGGTGGGCGAGCCCATGCCCACGCCCGGGATCTGCAGGATCTCGGCGCGCAGGTTGCCTTGCGCGCGCGCGGGCGCGCCTGCCAGCGTCAGCGCCCCGCCGGAGGCGAACGCGAGCGCGGCGGTGCTGGCCGCGCCCTTGATCAGCGCCCGGCGGCTCGCCTGGAGCGCCGTCAGGCGTTCGTAGTCTTCGACCTTCATGGAACTCCTCCCCTGGATCGGTCGCTTTCGGCCCTCTCGCGGGCGGGTCCGGAGATTGCAGGCCGAGCCTGCCGGATTCCGGCCTTCTTTCCAAGCATTTGCCACTATGAACCAAGCGCGGCCCCTGTCAACCGGATCGCATCCCCGCGCCGGGGTGATCGCATTTGGCAATGCGATCCTTTGAGGTCGAGTTCCGCCCGAGCCTAGCTGTTTGATCCCACGGTTTGATGGTGCGATCCATTCGTCGGAATGGAAGGAAGCAC
>NZ_DAIUBO010000380.1:0-2239 GCF_036846665.1 Amaricoccus sp.
CCCCCCCCCGCCGAGCCGCGCCCAGACCTCCTCGGCCAGATGCGGCACCATCGGCGCCATCAGCTGCGCGAGGATGCGCATCGCGAAAACCCGCGCCGCGCCCATTCCGGGCGCATCCGCCGGGGCACGCGAGAGGGTATTGGTGAAATCGTAGAGCCGCGCCACCGCCCGGTTGAAGCCGAAAGCCTCGATGTCGGCAGTCACGTCGCGGATCGCGCGATGCGCGGCGCGGGTCAGGTCGAGCGCCTCCTCGCCGGCCACGCCGCCGGGCTCGGCACCGACGCGTGCGATCTCGTCGGCGAGCCGCCAGACCCGCTGCAGATGCTTCGCCGCCGCCTCGGCGCCGGCGGCGGTCCATTCCACGTCGCGCTCCGGCGGGCTGTCGGACATCACGAACCAGCGCGCGGTGTCGGCGCCAAACCGATCGATAATATCGGCGGGGTCGACAACGTTCTTTTTCGACTTCGACATCTTCGTCGGTGGAACGACCTCTACTCTTTGCTCCGTACCTTTGAGGAACGAAGCGCCGTCGCGCCACTCGACTTCCTCGGGATAATGGTACCGCATTATCGTCATGGGAAACGAAGTGTCTGACGTTTCGCCCGGTCCCTGCTCGAATCCGAAATCCTTGAGCTGCGCGGAGCTCTGTTCAGTTGTGTAGTACGCTTCGTGTGTCACCATGCCCTGGGTGAAGAGCGCGTCGAAGGGCTCGATCGCCTTCGCCGGCAGATGCCCGGTGCGCTGCATCGCCCGCGCGAAGAAGCGGCTGTAGAGCAGATGCAGGATCGCGTGCTCCACCCCGCCGATGTACTGGTCGACGTTCATCCAGTAGTCGGCCGCCGCCAGATCGGTCGGCGTCGTCGCATGGGGCGCGGTGAAGCGGGCGAAATACCAGGACGAATCCACGAAGGTGTCCATGGTATCGGTCTCGCGCCGGGCCGGGCCACCGCATTGCGGGCAGGTGGTCTCCTTCCAGGTCGGATGCCGCTCCAGCGGATTGCCCGAACCCTCGAAGCGCACGTCCTCGGGCAGCCGCACCGGCAGGTTCGCCCGCGCCTCGCCAACCGTGCCGCAGGCGGGACAATGCACGACCGGGATCGGGCAGCCCCAGTAGCGCTGGCGGCTAACGCCCCAGTCGCGGAGCCGGTAGCGGGTGACGCCCCGGCCGATGCCATGCGCCTCGCAATAGGCCACCGCCGCGGCGACGGCGGCATCGCCGGTCATCGCACGCTCGCCGGCAAAGCCACGCAGATATGTCACAGTCTGTGACTTCGGGGGCACATAGGCGGTCGCTGCCACGTCCGGCGCCGCGGGATCGGCCTTGAAGACGTCGATCACCGGCAGCCCGTACCTGCGCACGAAATCCAGGTCGCGCTGGTCATGCGCCGGGCAGCCGAAGATCGCGCCGGTGCCGTAGTCCATCAGGATGAAATTGGCGATCCAGACCGGCAGCGTGCGCTGCGGGTCGAGCGGGTGGCGCACCTTCAGGCCGGTGTCGATCCCGCGCTTCTCGGCCGTCTCGAGCGCCTCCTCGCTGGTGCCGGCCCGGCGGCATTCGGCGTTGAAGGCAGCCACCTCCGGGTCGCCTTCCAGCGCCCGGGCGAGCGGATGGTCCGGCGAGATCGCGGCGAAGCTCGCGCCGAGCAGCGTATCCGGCCGGGTGGTGAAGACCTCGAGCCGTTCGAAGCCTTCCGGTGCGCCGATGGTCTCGAAGGCGAATTGCAGCCCCTGGCTCTTGCCGATCCAGTTGCGCTGCATCAGCCGGACCTTCTCCGGCCAGGCGCCCAGCCCGTCGAGCGCCTCCAGCAGTTCCTCGGCCATGTCCGAGATGCGGAAGAACCATTGGGTGAGCTCGCGCCGCTCCACGGGGGCTCCGGAGCGCCAGCCCTTGCCGTCGATCACCTGCTCGTTGGCGAGCACGGTCATGTCGACCGGATCCCAGTTCACCACCGCGGCCTTGCGCGTGACGAATCCCGCCTCCAGCATGTCGAGGAACATCGCCTGCTGCTGGCCGTAGTATTCCGGATCGCAGGTGGCGAATTCGCGGCTCCAGTCGATCGAGAAGCCCATCGGCTTCATCTGCGCCCGCATCGCGTCGATATTGGCGTAGGTCCAGGCGCCGGGATGCACGCCCTTCTCGATCGCGGCGTTCTCGGCGGGCAGGCCGAAGGCGTCCCAGCCCATCGGGTGCAGCACGTTATGGCCCCGCGCCGCCTTGTAGCGCGCCACCACGTCGCCC
>NZ_DAIUBO010000381.1:0-2204 GCF_036846665.1 Amaricoccus sp.
CGGTCTACACCCGGAAGTCCTCCGAGGAAGGGCTGGAGCAGGAGTTCAACAGCCTGCATGCCCAGCGGGAGGCTTGCGAAGCCTACATCGCCAGCCAGCGGTCCGAGGGCTGGGTGCTGGTCCGCGATCAGTATGATGACGGCGGCATCTCCGGCGGCACGCTGGAGCGACCGGGCCTGCAGCGGTTGCTGGAGGACATCGAGGACGGGCTGGTCGATGTCGTCGTGGTCTACAAGATCGACCGTCTCAGCCGGTCGCTGGCCGACTTCGCCAAGCTGGTCGAGGTGTTCGACCGGAACGGCGTGACCTTCGTCTCGGTGACCCAGTCCTTCAACACCACCACCTCCATGGGGCGGCTGACGCTGAACATCCTGCTCTCCTTCGCCCAGTTCGAGAGGGAGGTCACCGCCGAGCGCATCCGCGACAAGGTCGCCGCTAGCCGCAAGAAGGGCATGTGGATGGGCGGCGTCCCGCCCTACGGATATCGCGTCGAGAACCGGAAGCTGGTGGTCGACAAAGAAGCCGCCGCGCATGTGCGCTGGATCTTCGCCCTCTCTCTCGAGATCGGATCCTGCACGGAGCTGGCGCGAGAGGTCGGCGCACGCGGCATCCGCACGCCGCGCGGCAACCGGATCGACAAGAAATACATCTACCGAATGCTGAGCAACCGCGCCTATATCGGCGAGGCGGTGCACAAGGGCGAGAGCTACCCCGGCGAGCACGACGGGATCATTGACCGCGAGACGTGGGACCGTGTCCATGCGATCCTGCAGGAGAGCCCCCGAAAGCGCGCCGCCCGCACACGCGCCGACACGCCCGCGCTGCTGAAGGGGCTATTGTTCGGGCCCGATGGCGCCGCGTTCTCACCGACGCATACCCGCAAGGGCGACAGGCTCTACCGCTACTATGTCAGCCAGACGGTGCTGAAGCACGGCGCCGGGTCTTGCCCCGTGGGCCGCGTGCCCGCTGGCGAGATCGAAGCCGCCGTCATCGACCAGCTGCGCGCCGTGTTCCGCCAGCCCGAGATCGTTGCAGGGACGTGGAAGGCAGCGCGCGCCCATGCCAACGACACCACCGAAGCCGACGCCTGCGCGGCGCTGCAGCAGCTCGACCCGCTGTGGGACGAACTCTTCCCCGCAGAGCAGGCGCGCATCGTCACTCTGCTGGTCGAGCGTGTCGATATCGGCACGGACGGGCTGAACGTCCGGCTTCGGATCGACGGGCTCGGCGGCCTCGCCCGCGAGATGCTGACCGGGGAAATCGAGGCTGCCGCGTGACCCGTGCCGCTCAAATCCCCGAGACCGTGACGCTCCACGTCCCGTTCCGCGTCATGAAGCGCGGCGGGCGGAAGGAGATGCAGTTGCCAGAGGGCGCTGCTCAGCCGCGAAGGCCCGACCACATCTATGATCAGATCGGTGTGCTTCCAGGCTGCATACTGCGGGCCGCTGATGTACACTGGCACGCCGCCGATGTGACCGAGAAGCACGTCGTGATCGCCGACCGCGAACTCACCTTCTGGGTAGCACATCGGCGAGGAGCCGTCGCAGCAGCCGCCGGATTGATGAAAGATCACCGGCCCGTGGTCGGCGACGATTTCGGCGAGGAGCGCGAGCGCCGCCGGAGTGGCGCTCACCTTGCCGGCGGCTGCTCTGGCCATGGCTCAGGCGGTCAGGTCGAGGACGACGCGGCCCTCGATCTGCCCCTTGTGCATCCGTTCGAAGATCGCGTTGATGTCCTCGAGCTTAGCGGACGCCACGGTCGCCTTAACTTTGCCGTCGCCAGCGAAGTCGAGCGACTCCTGCAGGTCGAGCCGGGTGCCGACGATCGAGCCGCGCACGGTGATCCCGTTCAGAACCATGCCGAAGATGTCGAGCGGGAAGTCGCCTGGCGGCAGGCCGTTCAACGCGACTGTGCCGCCGCGGCCGACCATGCCGATCGCCTGCTCGAAAGCCTTGCGGCTGACCGCCGTGACCAGAACGCCCCGGGCGCCGCCGCCGGTCTCGCGCTTGATCACCGTGGCCGGGTCGTCGTTCAGGGCGTTGACCGTCACCGTTGCGCCGAGCCGGCGGGCGAGGTCCAGCTTGGCGTCGTCGATGTCGACGGCGGCCACGTTCAGCCCCATCGCCTTGGCGTATTGCACCGCCATGTGGCCGAGCCCGCCGATGCCCGAGATCGCCACCCAGTCGCCGGGCTTGGTGTCAGTC
>NZ_DAIUBO010000382.1:0-2177 GCF_036846665.1 Amaricoccus sp.
ATCCCTTCCACCGCGCGCCGCCGACCGGCCGGCGCGTGGCCGTGGTCGGGGCGGGTCCCGCGGGCCTCGCCTGCGCGCACCGCCTCGCGATGCTCGGGCACGAGGTGGTGCTGATGGATGCGCGGGCGAAGGGCGGCGGGCTCAACGAATTCGGGATCGCCGCCTACAAGACGCCGGAGGGCTTTGCCCAGGAGGAACTGGACTGGCTGCTCGGCATCGGCGGGATCACCGTGGAATACGGGCGGCGGCTCGGGCGCGACGTGACGCTGAAGGCGCTCGTGGAGGATTTCGACGCGGTCTTTCTCGGGCTCGGGCTCGGGGGCGTGAATGCGCTCGACCTGGAGGGCGCGGAGCGGGACGGCCTGCGTCCGGCGGTGGATTTCATCGCCGAGCTGCGCCAGGCGGCCGATCTGGCGGCAATCCCGGTCGGGCGGCGGGTCGTGGTGATCGGCGGCGGCATGACGGCGGTGGATGCGGCGGTGCAGTCGCGCCTGCTCGGGGCGGAGGAGGTGACGATCGCCTACCGCCGCGGCCGCGAGAAGATGGGCGCGAGTCACCACGAGCAGGACCATGCCGCGAGCCACGGCGTCCGGATCGTGACCGGCGCGGTGCCGGTGGCGCTGCGCGGCGAGGGCGGCTTGGCAGAGGTCGAGTTCGCCTATGTCGCGGAGGGCCCCGCGGGGCTCGAGGAAAGCGGCGAAAGGTTCGTGCTCCGGGCCGACCAGCTCTTCACCGCGATCGGCCAGCGGCTGGGCGAACTGCCCGAGGGGCTGGCGACCGAGGGCGGCAAGATCCGGGTCGAGGGCGCGGGGCGCACGAGCCTGCCGGGCGTCTGGGCCGGCGGCGATTGTGCCGCGGGCGGCGCGGATCTGACCGTGACGGCGGTCGCCGAGGGACGCGACGCGGCGATGGACATCCATGCCGCCTTGACCAAGACTTGACGCGGCCCGCGCGCTCCGTTCCGGGGGCGTCGCGGCAAGGGAGGAATCGCATGGCCGACCTTCGCACCGATTTCGTCGGAATCACCTCGCCGAACCCGTTCTGGCTCGCCTCGGCGCCGCCCACGGACAAGGAATACAACGTGCGGCGCGCCTTCGAGGCCGGCTGGGGCGGGGTGGTGTGGAAGACGCTGGGGCTCGACCCGCATATCGTCAACGTCAACGGGCCGCGCTACGGCGCGGTCTGGGGCGCGGACCGGCGGCTGCTGGGGCTCAACAACATCGAGCTCATCACCGACCGGCCGCTCGAGGTGAACCTGCGCGAGATCAAGGCGGTCAAGCGCGACTGGCCGGACCGGGCGATGGTCGTCTCGCTGATGGTGCCCTGCGAGGAGGAGCCCTGGAAGGAGATCCTCGCCCGCGTCGAGGATACCGGCGCCGACGGGGTGGAGCTCAATTTCGGCTGTCCGCACGGGATGAGCGAGCGGGGCATGGGCTCGGCGGTCGGCCAGGTGCCCGAATACATCGAGATGGTGGCGCGCTGGTGCAAGGCCCATACCCGCATGCCGGTGATCGTGAAGCTCACCCCCAACATCACCGACATCCGCAAGCCGGCGGCGGCGGCGATGCGGGGGGGCGCGGATGCGGTGAGCCTGATCAACACGATCAATTCGATCACCTCGGTCAACCTCGACAGCTTCTCGCCGGAGCCCTCGATCGACGGCAAGGGCGCCCATGGCGGCTATTGCGGGCCGGCGGTCAAGCCGATCGCGCTCTCCATGGTCTCGGAGATCGCGCGCGACCCCGAGACCGCGGCGCTGCCGATCAGCGGCATCGGCGGCATCACCACCTGGCGGGACGCGGCGGAGTTCATGGCGCTCGGGGCGGGCTCGGTGCAGGTCTGCACCGCGGCCATGACCTATGGGTTCCGGATCGTGCAGGAGATGACCCGGGGGCTCGCGCTCTGGATGGACGAGAAGGAGCACGGGCGCCTCGAGGATTTCCGCGGGCGCGCCGTGCCCAATGTCACCGACTGGCAGCGGCTCAACCTCAACTACGTCACCAAGGCGCGGATCGACCAGGATCTCTGCATCAAGTGCGGGCGCTGCTACGCCGCCTGCGAGGATACTTCGCATCAGGCGATCGCGATGCAGCCCGGCCGGGTCTTCGAGGTGATCGACGCGGAATGCGTCGCCTGCAACCTCTGCGTCGATGTCTGCCCGGTCGAGGATTGCATCA
>NZ_DAIUBO010000383.1:0-2175 GCF_036846665.1 Amaricoccus sp.
CCGGCGGGGGCAGGCGATCATCATCGCCTGGCTCTTCGGCTCGCTGATCGAGGGCGCCTCGGGCTTCGGCACGCCGGCCGCCATCGCCGCGCCGCTGCTCGTGGCCGTTGGCTTCCCGGCGATGGCCGCGGTCATGGTGTCGCTGATCATCCAGAGCACGCCGGTGTCCTTCGGCGCGGTCGGCACGCCGATCCTCGTGGGCGTGCGCACCGGCCTCGTCGACCAGCCGCTGGTCGAGCAGGCCATCGCGCCGATGGCGTTCCACGACTACCTGATGCAGATCGCCGCCAAGGTCGCGATGATCCACGGGCTGGTGGGCTTCCTGATCCCGCTGATCCTCGTGGGCATGCTGACGCGCTTCTTCGGCACCAACCGCTCCTTCGTGGAGGGTTTCCGCATCTGGAAGTTCGCGCTCTTCGCCGGGCTCGCCTTCACCGTGCCCTACTGGATCATCGCCGCGACGCTCGGGCCGGAATTCCCCTCGCTCTTGGGCGGGATCATCGGGCTCCTGATCGTGGTGCCGGCGGCCAAGCGCGGCTTCCTGATCCCGAAGGAGACCTTCGACTTCCCGCCGCGCAACCAGTGGGACGAGGCCTGGGTCGGCAAGCTCGACGATCTCGAGGACCACAACGCCAACAAGCCGCTGATGCCGCTCCTGAAGGCCTGGGCCCCCTATGTCGTGGTGGTGATCCTGCTGGTCCTGACCCGCACCATCGCGCCGATCAAGGGCTTCCTGGTCTCGCCCGCGGTGACCATCGCGCTCGACGACCTGTTCGGCTCGGGCATCAACGCGCGCGTGCAGCTGCTCTATCTGCCGGGAACGGTGCTGATCCTCGCCTCGCTCTTCACCTATTTCTACCACGGCATGAAGGCGAGCGACTACGGCAAGGCGCTGCGATCCTCGGGCTCCACCATGATGGCCGCCGCGCCCGCCCTGCTTCTGGCGGTGCCGATGGTGCAGGTCTTCCTGAACTCGGCCTCCGACACGCTGGCCAGCATGCCCATCGTCCTGGCCGAGGGCGTCTCCTCGGCCGTGGGACAGGCCTGGCCGATGTTCGCGCCATGGATCGGCGCGATGGGGGCCTTCGTCGCCGGATCGAACACCATCAGCAACATGATGTTCTCGCTGTTCCAGTTCTCGACCGCCACGAGCATCGGGCTGGGCGCGGCGGGCGCGGGCACCGTGGTGGCGCTGCAGGCCATCGGCGGGGCTGCGGGCAACATGATCTGCGTGCACAATGTCGTCGCCGCCTCGGCCACGGTCGGGCTGACCGACCGCGAGGGCGAACTGATCCGCAAGACCCTGATCCCGATGGCCTATTATTGCATCCAGGGCGGGCTGATCGGATTCGCGCTGCTGACCGGCAACCTCGTGTGGTGGGCCGCCGCCGCGATCTGGGTCGCCGTCGTGCTGCTGGTCATGTCGCGCAACCGCGGCCATGCTGCGGCCCTGGCAACGAACTGAGGAAACCATGTCCGGACAACCACAACCCACGGTCGGTCTTTTCGTGACCTGCCTCGTCGATGCCATCCGGCCGCAGATCGGCTTCGCCGCGATCCAGCTCCTGGAGGAGGCCGGGTGCCGGGTCGAGGTGCCGGAGGCGCAGACCTGCTGCGGTCAGCCGGCCTTCAACAGCGGCGACGACCGCGACACCGCGCGGCTGGCTCGCCAGACCATCGCGGCCTTCGAGGGGTTCGACCATGTCGTCCTGCCCTCGGGGTCCTGCGCGGCGACGATGGTGCATGGTTGGCCGGAACTCCTGGCGGGCGACCCGGACTGGGCCGCCCGCGCCAAGGCCTTCGCGGCCAAGACCCACGAGATCACCAGCTTCCTGGTCGATGTCCTGGGCTATACGCCGAGCGGCAGGCGGCTTGCCGCCTCCGCCACCTATCACGACAGCTGCTCGGGGCTGCGCGAGCTGGGCGTCGCCGCCCAGCCCCGCGCTCTGCTCGCCCGTGTCGAGGGACTCGAGATGCGCGGCCTGCCCGGCAACGACGTCTGCTGCGGCTTCGGCGGCACCTTCTGCGTGAAATACTCCGACATCTCGAACGCCATCGTCACCGAGAAGGCCGAGGCGATCGAGGGCACCGGGGCGGATCTGCTGCTCGCGGGCGATCTGGGCTGCCTGATGAACATGGCCGGCAAGCTGCACCGGCGCGGCGCGAGGACCCGCT
>NZ_DAIUBO010000384.1:0-2131 GCF_036846665.1 Amaricoccus sp.
GATGGACATGGCGAGCCCGCGCTTCCTCGGCTGGGTGATCGGCGCGGCGCATCCCGCCGGCACCGCGGCGGACATGCTGGTCGCGGGCTGGTCGCAGGTGGCGACCATGGCGACGCCGACGCCGACGGCGAGCGCGCTGGAGGAGATTTCCGGGCGCTGGCTGATCGAGCTCCTGCGGCTGCCGCCGGAATGCTCCTTCGGCCTCTGCACCGGGGCCACCGTGGCCAATGCCGTGGCGCTGGCGGCGGCGCGCAACGAGGTGCTGCGGCGCGTTGGCTGGGACGTGGAGGCGCGCGGGCTCTTCGGCGCGCCGGAGATCACAGTGGTGGTCGGCGCGGAGGTGCATTCCTCGGTCAGGGTGGCGCTGCGCATGCTGGGGCTGGGCGACGAGCGGGTGCGGATTGCCGCCGCGGACGATCAGGGGCGGATGCTGCCCGTGGCACTCGACGCCGAGCTGCGCGGGGTGGCGGGGCCGGCTATCGTCATCGCCCAGGCCGGCAACATCAATTCCGGGGCGCTCGATCCGATGGCGCCGATCGCGGATCTTGCGGCCGGGGCCGGGGCCTGGCTGCATGTGGACGGCGCCTTCGGGCTCTGGGCCAATGCCCATCCCGAGCTGTGGGACCAGGCCGAGGGGGTAGAGCGGGCCGACAGCTGGGCCGTCGACGGGCACAAATGGCTGCAGGTGCCCTATGATTGCGGCTTCGTCTTCGTGCGCGACGGGGCGGCGCACAAGCGCGCCATGGGGCATTCGGCCGCCTATCTGCCGAATTCGGAGACCCTGCGCGATCCGGGGGACTACGTGCCGGAGCTTTCGCGCCGCGCGCGGGGGGTGCCGGTCTGGGCGGTGCTGAAGGCGCTGGGGCGGGAGGGCGTGCTGGAGGTCATCGGCCGCTGCTGCCGGCTGGCGCGCGGCATGGCCGACCGGCTGGGCCAGCAGCCGGGGATCACGGTGCTGAACGAGGTGCGGCTCAACCAGGTGGCGCTGAGCTTCGGGCCGGAGGGGCCCGAGGGCGATGCCATGACAAGGGCCGTCCTGCAGCGGGTGCAGGCGGAGGGGGCCTGCTATCCTTCCCATGGCCAGTGGCGGGGCCGGCAGACGATCCGGCTTTCGGTGAGCGGCTTCGCCACCAGCGAGGCGGATGCCGACATCGCCGTCGCCGCGATCCTCGCCGCCTGGGAAGCAGTGCGGGCGGAACGCGATGCGTGACGGGCCGGTCATCGAGGCCCGCGGCCTCAACCTGGTCTTCGAGACCGGCGACGGGCCGGTGCATGCGCTCAAGGACGTGGATCTCAGCGTCGGCAGGGGCGATTTCGTCAGCTTCATCGGGCCGTCGGGCTGCGGCAAGACGACGTTCCTGAGGGTGGCCGCGGATCTGGAGGTGCCGACGGGCGGCACGATCGCGGTGAACGGGGTGAGCCCGGCGGAGGCGCGGCGGGCGCGGGCCTATGGCTATGTGTTCCAGGCCGCCGGGCTCTTTCCCTGGCGGACCATCGCGGGGAACGTGCGGCTGCCGCTGGAGATCATGGGCTACGCGCGCTCGGAGCAGGCGGCGCGGGTGGCCCGTGTGCTGGAGATGGTGGAGCTGGCGGGGTTCGAGAACCGCTATCCCTGGCAATTGTCGGGCGGCATGCAGCAGCGCGCCTCGATCGCGCGGGCGCTGGCCTTCGATGCCGACCTGCTCCTGATGGACGAGCCCTTCGGGGCGCTCGACGAGATCGTGCGCGACAAGCTCAACGAGCAATTGCTGGCGCTTTGGGCGCGCACGGGCAAGACCATTGCCTTCGTCACGCATTCGATCCCGGAGGCGGTCTATCTCTCCACGCGCATCGTGGTGATGTCGCCGCGGCCGGGGCGGGTGACGGACGTGATCGAGAGCCCGCTGCCCCGCGAGCGGCCGCTGCATATCCGCGAGAGCCGGGAATTCCTCGAGATCGCGGGTCGCGTGCGCGACGGGCTGCGCGCCGGCATGGGCGAGGAGGTCTGAGGATGGCGGGGCCGGGCGACGGGGCCGATCCTCGCGGTCGATGTCCTGCCCGTGCCGGCCGGGTGTCCCCAGCCCGATCGACAGGTGTCGATCGGGCCGCGCCGGCCCTGCGGGGGGCCGGCGCGCAAGCGCGCCGTCCAGGG
>NZ_DAIUBO010000385.1:0-2082 GCF_036846665.1 Amaricoccus sp.
AGCGCGGCCACCAGTTCCGCATCCTGCGCGCGGTGAAGAACCGCTTCGGCCCGGCCGACGAGATCGGCGTCTTCGAGATGACCGGCGCGGGGCTCGCCGAGGTCGCCAATCCCTCGGCGCTCTTCCTCTCCGAGCGCGGCGCGCCGCATCCGGGCTCTGCAGTCTTCGCGGGCGTCGAGGGCACGCGGCCGCTCCTCGTCGAGATCCAGGCGCTGGTCGCGCCCACCGCGCTCGGCACCGCGCGGCGCACCGTGGTGGGCTGGGATTCGGGGCGGCTCGCCATGGTGATCGCCGTGCTCGAGGCGCGCTTCGGCATCGGCTTCGCCGACCGCGACGTCTATCTCAACGTGGCCGGCGGCCTGCGCGTCTCCGAGCCTGCGGCCGATCTCGCGGTCGCGGCGGCGCTGATCTCGGCGCGCGAGGACGCGGCCCTGCCGGCGGAGGCGGTCTTCTTCGGCGAGATCGGCCTCTCCGGCGCGCTCCGGCCGATCGCCCAGGCCGGGACGCGGCTGCGCGAGGCGGCCAAGCTCGGGTTCCGCACCGCCTTCGCACCGCCACCCGCCGCGACCGGCGGCGCGGAAGGCATCGCCATGCGACCGGTTGCGGATCTCGAAGCATTCATAGAGAAGTGTTTCGGCACGATCGACCGATAGGACCGCGATTGATGGAAGGCTTCACCTATGTCGACGGCCTGGTTCTGGGCATCATCGTCCTGTCGGCAGTTCTCGCCTATGCTCGGGGATTGGTGCGCGAATCCCTCGCCATCATCGGCTGGATCGCCGCGGCGGTCGCGGGTTTCGCCTTCGCCCCCAGTGTCGAGCCCTTGATGCGCGAGATCCCGGTCCTGCGCGATATCATCGGCACAAGCTGCGATCTCGGCATTCTCGCCGGCTTCGCCGCGGTCTTCGCCGTCGCGCTGGTGATCATCTCGATCTTCACGCCGCTGCTCTCGGGCGCCGTGCAGAATTCCGCGCTCGGCCCCATCGACCAGGGGCTCGGCCTGCTCTTCGGCGTCGCCCGCGGCGTTCTGCTCGTTGTGATCGCGCTGGTGGTCTACGAGCGCGTCCTCGGCGGTGCGGGCGGCTTCGCAGCGATCGACGAGAGCCGGAGCAAGGCAGTCTTCGCCGGGCTCGAGCAGCAGCTCGCAGCCATGCTTCCCGAGGACGCGCCACAATGGATTGCGGCGCAATACGAGCGGCTCACGGCGAATTGCCGGTGAGCCGGCGCCGCGGCGTGACAATCCGCCGGCACGGGCCTATAGAGCGGCGCGATTCCACTCGCAGAGCAGAGGCGATGCCCTTCCTCACAGACCCTTTCGACGACGACAAGCTTCGTGAGGAATGCGGCATCTTCGGGGTGATCGGCGTCCAGGACGCCTCGAGCTTCGTCGCCCTCGGCCTGCATGCGTTGCAGCATCGGGGCCAGGAGGCCGGCGGCATCGTCTCCTACGCGCCCGGGACGGGGTTCAACAACGCCCGCCGCTTCGGCTACGTGCGCGACAACTTCACCTCCGCCAGCCTGATGGAGACCCTGCCCGGCTCGCTCGCCATCGGTCATGTCCGCTATTCGACCGCCGGGTCGAAGGGACAGACCCAGATCCGCGACGTGCAGCCGCTCTTCGCGGAATTCGCCCGCGGCGGCTGCGCCATCGCCCATAACGGCAACCTGACCAATGCGCTCGCGCTCCGCGAGGAGCTGATCGAGCGCGGCTCGATCTTCCAGTCGGGCTCGGATACCGAATGCATCATCCACCTGATGGCGCGCTCGATCCAGAAGGCTATCCCCGAGCGCATGAAGGACGCGCTGCGGCGCGTCGAGGGCGCCTTCTCCATCGTCGCCATGACGCGGACCAAGCTCATCGGCGTGCGCGACGCGCTCGGCGTGCGGCCGCTGATGCTGGGCCGGGTCGGTGACGGCTGGATCCTCGCCTCCGAGACCTGCGCGCTCGACATCATCGGCGCGGAATTCGTGCGCGAGGTCGAGCCCGGCGAGATGGTGATCTGCACCGCCGGCGGGGTCGAGAGCGTCTTTCCCTTCGAGCGGCAGCGCCCGCGCTTCTGCATCTTCGAGAAGGTCTATTTC
>NZ_DAIUBO010000386.1:0-2081 GCF_036846665.1 Amaricoccus sp.
GTTCCCGCCGGCGCAGGCCGATGCCAGCAGCGCGATCGCCAGCAACCCGCCGGTTCTGACTGACTTCATCCTATCCTCCGCGTTCTCGCGCCCGGTTCCGGGCGAACCCTGGCTCATCCGAGCAGCCCCGACCAGGACGGATCGGAGGCAAAACCCGCCGTGGGCACCTTGCGCAGATTCCGCCCCGTGATGTCCACCGAATAAATCTGCGGCCCCCCGGTATCGCCCGGCGTCTCGCGGAAGAACATCAGCACGCGCCCGTTCGGCGCCCAGGTCGGCCCCTCGTCGATGTAGCTCGCCGTCAGCAGTTTCTCGTTCGAGCCGTCGGTGCGCATCACCCCGACATGGAAGCGGCCGCCGACGATCTTGGTGAAGGCGATCATGTCGCCGCGCGGCGACCAGACCGGGGTGGCGTAGCGGCCCTCGCCGAAGCTGATGCGCCGGGCCTCGCCGCCGCCGGCCGACATCACGTAGAGCTGCTGCGTGCCGGCGCGGTCGCTCTCGAAGACGATCTGCCCGCCGTCGTTCGAGAAGGCCGGCGCGGTGTCGATCGAGGAGGTCTGGGTGAGCTGCGCCCGCCGGCGCGAGGCGAGGTCGACCACGAAGATGTCCGAGCCCGTGCCGGTGGAAGCGGAATAGACCGCGCGGGACGCATCCGGCGAGAAGCGCGGCGCGAAGGTCATGCCCTGGGCGTCGTCGAGCACCTGCCGGCGCCCGCCGCCCGCCTCGATCATCAGCACCCGCGGCGCGCCCTGCTCGTAGCTGGTATAGAGGATCTGGCTGGCCGAGCGCGAGATGCGCGGGGTGAGCACAAGGGCGTTGCCGTCGGTCAGCATCACCGGATTGGCGCCGTCGTAATCCATCACCGCGATCTGCTTGCGCCGTGCGCTCTTGGGCCCGCTCGCGGCGATATAGGCCACGCGGCTGTCGAAATAGCCGCCCTCGCCGGTCAGCCGCGAATAGACCGCATCCGCCACCTTGTGGCCCATGCGCCGCCAGGCCTGGGCGGTGCCCTCGAACTGCAGCCCCTCGCCGAGCTGGGTCTGGGCGAAAACGTCCCAGAGCCGGAAGCGAACGGAGACCCGGTCACCCCGCTGGCCCGCCGCCCCGGTGATCAGCGCCTGGGCGTTGATCGCCTTCCAGTCGGCGAATTGCACCGGCGCGTCGAAATTGGTGATCCGGCCGATATGGGCGTTGCTCGGGATCTCGCGGAAGAGCCCGGTGCCGGTGAGGTCGTCGATGACGACCTGGGTGATGCGCGCCGCCAGGTCGGCTGCCTCGGCGCTGTCCGGCACGAAGCCCGGGGCGGCGAAGGGCATCGGCTCGATCACGCCCTCGGTGATCTCGATGCGAAGCGGCGCCTGCGCCGCCGCGGCGAAGGGACGGAGCGCGAGGGCCGCCGGCAGGCCGACGACGAGGCTGCGGCGAAGCGAATTTACCATGAAACCATCCCTTCGGGATTGAAGACCACTTCGATGTTGCGCCATTGCGCGAACTTGTCGCGCGGAAGCTCGCTATACGGCGAACAGCGCAGGAGTGCACGCCGTCCCGCCTCGTAGGCCTGCTGGAAGCGCGCGTCCGGCGCCGGGACCGGCTCGATCAGCCGGATCGAGCCCGAGATGACGGCGCCGTCCGCGGCCAGCTCGGCCGCGAGCACCACGCGCAGCTCCTGGGCGTCGCGCAGCCCCGCCGGCACGTTCCAGCATCGCTGCACCGCGAGCTTCAGCCCCTCCTTCTCGCCGCCGGTAAGCGGCGGGCCGACCGGCAGCGAGGTGGCTGCGGGCGCGGAGGGCGCGGCGGGGGCCGCCGGCGCCGGCGCGGCGGCGGCCCGGGTCTCGCCGGCGCCCTGCGCGTCGATCTCGCGCTGGCCCTCCTTCTTCAGCGCCGCCATCACCTGGTTCGCCGGGTCCGGGCTCGGCGGGGCCTGCTCCGGCCGCGCCCGCGGCCGTCCCGCATTGGCGAGCGCCAGGGTCGCCGGTGGCGCGGGCTCGGCCACCGGCTCGGGCTCCGCCGCAGGCGGGGCTTTGGGCGTCTCTTCGGGCCGCGGCGCCCCCGCCCCCCGGGCGGGGGCCACCCCCCCC
>NZ_DAIUBO010000387.1:0-2072 GCF_036846665.1 Amaricoccus sp.
GCCCGGCGGGCCGTTCCCCGAGCTCGGCCCGGCAGGGAAAATACGGCATGTAGACCATCGAGGCCGGGACCAGCACCGGGTGCGCCCCGATCGGCGCCCAGGCCCAGGCCCATCCGAGCAGCGTGTCGCGACCCGCCGGGGTGAAATCGCCCGGCTGGTCGGGGTGGAACATCGCGAAGGAGCCCGGCCCGAAGAGGGCATGGTCCCGCGACAGCGCCTCGGCGGTCCCGAAGACCAGATCCTCCGGCGCGAATTGCGAGGCGCAGTAGCGCTCCAGCCCCTCGCCGATGGCGGCGCCGCGGGCCGCGGCCTCGGTCAGCCCGGAGCCGCCGTTGTTGTCGTAGCAGGGATGCGGGCTGTAGCGGGTGGTGTCGGCCATCTTGACCGAGGCATTGAAGATCCGCGGCTCCCCCGGCTCCACGGGAATGTCGATCACCCAGCGCACCAGCCCGGTCAGGCTGTCGGCGGCGAGCGCCGGCATCGCCGCGTTCATCCCCCCGGCTCCGGTCGCGCCTGCTGCCAGGCATGGATCGTCGGCCGCCCGCTCGCCGGTCGGCCGCAGGCCGGGCAGCGCGGGATCTTCAGCACCGGATGGCGCCGGCCCTCCATGGTCATCAGGTCGAGCGTATAGAGATGGCCGTAGCAGGACGGCGCCGCGAACCAGGTGATCGCCTTGACCACCTCGAGCAGCAGCAGGTCCACCCCCGGCGTGACCGCCAGCGCCACCGGCTTCAGGGCCGCGCCTCGCTGGAACTCCTCGATCAGCCGGTGCGCGCTCTCGCTCGGCGCGTTGCTGGCGATGCGAAGCCGGAAGCATTCGTAGCAGGGCGTCTCCCCCGGCAGGATCGTCGGGCCGATCCGGAATTCGAGCCCGAGGCTGCGGGCGCTCGTCCAGGGCAGGCCGTGCTTCAGCGCCATGCGGTTGACCCGCTCGAACAGGTCCGGATCATGGGCGTCGGGGCAGAGCACCGCGAAACTGCTTGCCTCGAGCACCGCCTCCAGCTCCGCTTCGCCGGGCACCTCGGCGATCCCGCGGAACGTCATGCCGGGGACGGCGGCGGCGCATCGGCGCTTCAGCGCCTCGACCCGCGGCATCCCGAGGTCGGCCTTGCCGAAGGACGCCTCGCCGCCGAGGTCACCGGCGGCGACCGGGGCCGCGTCGATCACGGTCAGATGCCCCGCCCCAGAGACCGCGAGGCCCTGCGCCAGCCGCGCGCCGATCCGCCCGGCGCCGAAGACCGCGATGCGGGCCTCCGCGAGGCGCTGCTGGTATTCCGCGCCGCTGCGGGCCAGTCCCCGCGGCGTGGCGGCCTCGGCAAGCTCGGCGGGCAGGGCGAATTGCGAGAAGAAGGCGACCTGCGCGCGCTCGCCTGCGCTTCGGCGCGATTGCACCGGATCGGAGGGCTCGACGATCCCGGCCTTCATCAGGTCGTCCAGCACCGCCGCCACCTCGTCGCGACCGTAGCGCTCCAGCGCCGCGACGATCTCCGCCCCGGTCCGCCCGCCGTCGAGGAGCGGGATCAGCGCCTGGAAGATCCGATCGGCACGCCCGACCAGCGCCAGCGACTGGGTCCAGGAATGCAGATGCACCCGATCCGGCCCGTCGGGGATCGGCGTGATCCTGTCGGCGATCTTCAGCCGCTCATCCGTCATGATGCATGCCGCCCGCATCGTCCGGCGGGGCTTCCACGGCCCGGCCGGGATGTCCCGAGGTCAGTGACGGTCGGTCACTACTTGACGTAGCTGCTGCTGCAGCTCGAGCTGCCCCAGCAGGAACAGCTGCAACTGCAGCACGAGGATCCGTCGGTCCTGAACAGCACGAAGAGCCCGATCTCCGAGACGATGCTGGTATTGGACTGCAGCTCCTCGATCTCCTTGCCGGAATGCACCGAACGGGAGAAATCGTCGCCGAGCAGGCGGTTGTAGGACACGCTCGCCATCGACCGGACCTGCGCGGGCTCGATCTCGATCAGGGGACGCGCCGATTTCACCTTGCCCACGCGCTCGGCGATCGCCTGGATGTGGCGGTCCCCGCCCACCATGTCGAGCTGGGCCCCGGATCCGCGCAACTC
>NZ_DAIUBO010000388.1:0-2065 GCF_036846665.1 Amaricoccus sp.
CTCATGGAGGCGAACCTGCGCCGGGCCATGACCATCTCCGACGGCGACTGGACCGTGCTCTTCACCTCGCCGCTGGCCATCATCCTCTGGACCATCGCCGTCGTCGGCTTCGTGCTGCCGATCCTGGTCGGCAAGCGCATCAAGCGCCGCATGCACATGTCCGAGGAGGAGCCCGGCGGCGCCACCACTGTCGATTGAACGCCCGGGCCCGATGCTTCGCGCACCGCGGTCTACTCGCGGCTTGGTCGGCCGGGCAGCCTGCGCATCCGCAAGCGGATCGAGCAGGGGTTCGGCTGGACCAAGGAAGTGGCGGGGTCGCCCAGGTCAAGCTGGGCGGCCTCGACCGGATCTCCTGCACCCCACTCGCCGCGATGATCGCGATCGACGTCAGCGCCTCCTCCGGCGAGACGAGGTCGGGCCGGACGCGATGGGGGGCACGGCCTGCACGGGTATTCCCGGCGTCCTTGTGATCGCGGCGCCCCGGACGAGCCAATGGTATCGGGAAATTGGACTCGACTCGAGCGGGACCATCGAGTTCGCCGGGACTCGTTCCCGTCGCTGAACGAAATGCCCGTGCAAAGTTCGCCGGCGAAGCGATCGATCTGACGAAGCAGATGATCGACCGGCACGTGATCCTCGATCGAAAACTCGTAGAACAGCGCACCTTGCGCCATCTGCCGCGGACCCATCATCGCCAGCACTCCCGACTGCTCGGGAGAACTGAATCAGCGACTGGCAACTACCTCGACTCCGGGTTTTTCAACGGAATCCGCCCTTTTTCCGTACTGCCGGCGGAAACGCGCTACCGACCCATGTGTTCTTGTCGCCGATCCCGTCGCGGTCTTCGGGGATACGTGGACCAGGTCGGCTGCAGGGGTGGCGCGAGACCAGAGGCACCACGTACCCTCGCTCCCGTCCAATGCCACGCTGAAGGAGACGCCGGTTCGCGGGTCCACTGCGTGGTCGGAACTCAGCCACAGGGTCGCGACCGCCACCGTCACGCCGACGGCACCAACACCGCCGGCGAAGCCGATCCCGAGCGAGCCGAAAGCATCGTGACCGACGACGTCGCCACTTGGATCGTTGTTCCAGACACCGCCATAGTCCGCGAATCCGCGCAGCTGCCAGCCCGGCTGCCATCGTGCCCGGTCGGGACATCGCAGGTGGCCTCGATCGCGGTCGCGGCGCCCTTGTCGGCGGCGATTCCCCGGCCAGTGAAGGCCCAGTCGTAGGGATCGCCGCCCCCCGAGAACGGCACCGCGCCGGGCAGCGGGTCGACTGCGTACTGCCCCGCGGCGCGCAGCCTGAGGCTCGCCTGTTCGCCGAGCGGCCGCCGGTAGTTGAAATCGAAACGCCCGAACCGCCAGTCGTCGGGCACGCCCGGCCGCGAGAAATCCGTTCCGCCGGTTTTGGCACCGAGGCCGCCGAGGCCCTGGGCCGTCTGGGCGCCGACGAGGCGGATGATCGCGGCGTTGTTGGGGAAGACGCCGATGACATCGGACCGGCGCTCGATCTCGCGGTTGACCCGCTCGAGAGGGTTGGTGGACTCGATCTGCGACGAATGCCCCTTGGGAAAGTCCATCTCGGCGCGCACGTCCTCGCGGGAGGCGTCCATCAGCGCGCCGAGCCTGGGCTGCCTGTCACGCAGCGCGTCGGCGACCACGTCCCACGGGGCGACAGCCTCGTCCGCGCCCACTGGGCAATCGAGAACGCGCTGCGACTTCCGTGCTCGACGTCACCTTCGACGAGGACCGCGCCCGAAACCGCCGCGACAACGGCCCGGAGAACCTCGCCATCCTCCGGCGCCTCACCTTCAACCTCCTCAACAAGGCAAGGCCGAAGATGTCCGTCGCCCGAAAGCGCAAACGCTCCGGTTGGTCCGATGCCTTCGCACGAACCATCATCGGCCAAATGCGATAGCCCTGTCGGCGAGCATGGCGGCGCTTGCGTTCAAGGTTTGAATTCGGTACGGGGGAGGTGATTGGGGAATAGGTTAACGGTAGACCCACGGACTCTGACTCCGTTAGTCCTGGTTCGAATCCAGGTTCCCCAGCCAGCCTAACAT
>NZ_DAIUBO010000389.1:0-2056 GCF_036846665.1 Amaricoccus sp.
TCGGCATGGGCATCGACCGGCTGGCGATGCTGAAATACGGCATCCCCGACCTGCGTGCCTTCTTCGAGAGCGACCTGCGCTGGCTGCGCCACTACGGCTTCAGCGCGCTCGACGTGCCCACGCTCCAGGCCGGGCTCAGCCGCTAGGCGTCCCGGAAGACGCCGCCGGCGACGCCAGCGGCCCCCGGCCGCGGAAATGCTCGACGAGAAAGTCGATGAAGACGCGGATCCTCGGCGCGAGCAACCGCCGCTCGGCGAAGATCACGGCGATATCCGCGTTCTTCTGGGTGTATTCGGGCAAGACCCGGACCAGTGCGCCGGAGCGGATGCTGTCGGCGACCAGATAGCTCGAGAGCCGCGCGATCCCGAGCCCCGCCAGCGCCGCCTCGAACACCACGTCCGCGCTGTTGCCCTCGAAATTCCCCTCGGCATCGATCGCCAGATCCTCGCCGCCCTCGAGCGACCGCCAGGCGTTGCGGCCGCCGCTGTCGGAGGTGCGCAGGCAGTTGAAATGCGCGAGATCGGCGAAGCGCCGCGGGGTGCCGTGGCGCGCGAGAAACGCCGGGGAGGCGCAGAGGATGCGCTCGTTCTCCATGATCTTGCGCGCGATGACCCTGGGATTGTCCAGCTGCTCGGCGAAGCGGATCGCGGCGTCGATGTCCTCCTCCTCCAGATCGACCGGCCGGTCCGTCAGCTCGAGCGAGAGGCGGATCCCGGGATAGCGGCCGAGGAACGCGGGCAGTGCCGGCACCAGCTGTGACTTCCCGAAGGCCACGCTCGAGATGACCCGCAGCATGCCCTTCGGCGGGCCCGCGAGGCCCTGGATATGCGCCTCGGCCGCCTCGAAGCTGCGCGCCAGCGCCTTGCATTTCTCGTAATAGTCCCGCCCCTCGGCGGTGAGCGAGACACCCGTCCGCGTGCGGTGCAGCAGGCGATGCCCGACATGCTCCTCCAGCAGGCCGATCTGCTTGCTGACCGCCGAGGGCGTCTGCCCGCCCGCGCGCGAGGCGGCCGAAATGCTGCCGCTTTCCACGACCTTGACGAACACGAGCATCTGAGAGGGAGTTTCCAGAGCGTTAACGCCTTCTGTTCCGTCCCGGCAAGACCCCTGTGCCGGATCGCGGGATTGCCGGACAGCCCCGCAATCGTAACTGTTGCAGTGCAGCAGATATGCTGCAGAGCAGCAAAAGCAAGGAGTTTCGCCAATGTCTGCCACCTCGATCTCGGCTCCGGGCGCGGCGCCCCGGCGCGACGCCCTCCCCGGGCCCCTGCGCTCGATTCTCGCCGACTTCAATGCATGGCGGGAGCGCCAAGCGCTCTACAGAAGCACGGCCGCCGAGCTCGGCGCCCTGACCGATCGCGACCTGGAGGATCTCGGCATCGCCCGCGCCGACATCCGCCGCATCGCCCGGGAAGCGGTCAGCGCCGCTTCGGCCCGATGAGCGGCGGTGCGATTTCGGGCGCGCCCCATGCCGGGCAGGCGCCGTCGGCCTCCCTCTGGGCGACCCTGTCCTCGGCGGTGAGGGTCTTCGTGAAGAGCGTGCAGACCGCGAAGATGGCGCATGCCCTCGCCCGGCTGCCGGACGCGCAGCTCAAGCGCATGGGCATCGAGCGGCACGAGATCTTCACCCACGCCGAGAAGCTGATCGCCGGCGCAAAGAACGACTGAACCGCGGCGCCGCGACGCCCTGTGTCCTGCCCGGCCCCTCCGGGCAGGGCGTCCCCGGCCGGCGCTGCCGGGCCTTTCGCCCCGGGCCGGCATCCGCTAAACCCGCCGCGCATCACCGCCGACGGGACCGACAATGGACACCATGCCTGCGCTGCCCGGATACGGCATCCCCGGGCTACGCGCCCGCTCCACATGCAGTCCACGGCGGCCCGGCCATCGCGGCTCCGGTTCGCGTGCCCTGCAGGCGCCGCAGGGCTGGCCGGGGTTATCGCATTTGGGGCTCGTTCTTTCTTCTTCGACCGTCCCGCGCAAGACGAGGGCAGCGCCCGGCCCGGCGGGTGCGAAGCGCCCGCCTGGGGGCGGGGCGGGCGCTGCCCGGCGGTGCCCG
>NZ_DAIUBO010000390.1:0-2040 GCF_036846665.1 Amaricoccus sp.
GGCACGCCTGTCCGGATCGAGCCGAAGGTTCTCGACCTCATCCTGCACCTGATCGACGCGCGCGATCGCGTGGTCTCGAAGGACGAACTGGTCGAGGTGGTCTGGCAGGGCCGCATCATCTCCGACGCGGCCATCTCGAGCGCGGTCAGCGCGGCGCGGCGGGCGCTCGGCGACGACGGCCACGAACAGCGCTACATCAGGACCGCGCACGGGCGCGGCTTCCGCTTCGTGGGCGCGCTCGTGGAAATCGACGATGGCGGGTCGCCTCCGGCGCTCGACATCGACCTGCTGCGCACCTTCGCGCTGGTCGCGGAGAACGAGAGCGTCGCGCAGACCGCCGAGCTCGTCGGCCGGCCTCAGGCATCGGTCTCGGCGCAGGTGGAGCGGCTGGAATCCCTCGTCGGCCGCCGCCTGCTCGATCGCGGCAGCGGCAGTCTCGTGCAGCTGACGCCGGAGGGCCGGTCCCTCCTCCGGCCGGCGCGCGAACTCCTGTCCATGAGCGACGGCATCGTCGCCTCGGTTCGTGCCCGGCCGCAGGCCGACGAAACCGGCGCCGAAGGATCGGAGCGACAGCGGGCCGACCCTTCGGAGACGCGAGGATCCCCGTGGGAACGCCCCTCTCTCGCTGTCCTGCCCTTTCGGAACATGAGCGACGACCCGTGCCAGGAATATTTCTCCGACGGGATGGTCGAGGATATCGTGGCGGCGCTGTCACGGATCAGCTGGTTGCGCGTGACGGCGCACAGCTCCGGTTTCGCCTACAAGAACAGGGCCGTGGATCCGCGCCAGGCGGGCCGGGAGCTTGGCGTGCGCTATCTCCTGCAGGGCGGGGTGCGCCGGTCCGGGAGCCGGGTGCGCATCACCGCGCACCTGCTCGACGCCGAATCGGGAACCCATCTCTGGTCCGACAGGTACGACAGTTCCCTCGAGGATGTCTTCGATCTCCAGGACCATATCGCCGATCGCGTGGCAGCCGTGGTCGAGCCGAGCCTGCGGCGGTCCGAGATCGAACGGTCCCGGCGGAAGCCCACCGAGAGCCTCGGTGCCTACGATCTCTATCTGCGGGCATTGCCGCACATCGCCGCTCGCATGCCGGACGAGGCGAGGAAGGCCCTTCCCCTCCTGCGGCAGGCGCTCGAGCTCGACCCCGACTACATCGCCGCGCAGGCACTGACCGCATGGTGCCACGAGCTGTGCTTCACCCGCGGCGGCTTCGACGAATCCGACCGGAGCGCCGCGCTCATGCACGCCCGGGCGATCATCGCCAGCGACACCGACGACGGGACGGCGCTCGCGATCTCGGGATTCGTGATGACGCTCCTGACGACGGAAAGCGACGCGGCCCTGCATGCCATCGAGCGCGGAATATCGCTCAACCCGGCGAGCGCCACGGCACATTTCCTCGCCGCGCAGGGAAACGGGCTGGCCGGGCGCCCCGAGCCGGCCAAGCTCCACGCCCAGCGCGCGCTGCTGCTGAGCCCCTATGACACCCTGGCCTTCGAAGCGCATCTCGCCCTCGGCGAAGCCGCGCTCGTCGAGGGTCGCTACGATGACGCCGTTTCGTCATTCGCCGCAGCCGCCCGGTCGAAGCCGGATTTCAGCACGGCGCATTTCTTTCAGGCGATCGCCCTGATTCTGGCGGGCCGGCCCGAACTCGCCGCGCGGCGGGCTGCGCAGGGGTTCCAGCTCGAACCCGGATTCAGGTCCCGCATGTTCCATGAGCTGGGGCTGCCCGAACCGCTCTCCGAAAGGTTCACGGATGGGGCGCGGCTTCTCGGCTTGCCGGAATAGGCGGCCCGTCCGGTTCCCGTCCGGTTCCCGGGTGCGGCGAGCGACCGGCGATCGCGCGCGGGGACCCCGTCGCGGTCTCGAGCGTGCTCGCGGTCGATCTGAAACCGTGTGAAAGCTGCCGGGACTGCGGTAATGTCGCGGCGTGAGATACGTCTTCGACTCCTTCGTCCTCGATGGTGCGACGCGCGAGCTGGTCGCCTCCGGCACGCCTGTCCGGATCGAGCCGAAGGTTCTCGACCTCATCCTGCA
>NZ_DAIUBO010000391.1:0-1995 GCF_036846665.1 Amaricoccus sp.
CTTCTTGATGTTCACCCGCCGCGCCAGCGGCCCGTCGATCCCGTCGACGATCAGCGCGATGCCGAGCCAGCCGAACATCAGGCGCCAGTTTCCCTGGGTCGCCGCGACCAGCGCCATGAGCGCCAGCGCCGCGCCGGAGGCGGTGAAGAGATGCACCGAGAATGCGAGCGGCTTTGTCTTCATCGCTACCAGTTAGGCAATTCCCCGCCGGAGAGAAAGCCTCTTTCGGGAAAGTCTGCCCACTTGCCCCCCGAACCGACCTGGCCCATTCTCGCCGCGACCGCATCCAGAAGCTTCCGAGGCCCTCCATGCGAACCCTGATCCGCGCCGCCTTCCTCGCCGCCGCCGCCCTCACCGCCCTCGCCGCCCCGGCCGCCGCCGAGCTTCCCGACCTGGGCGGGCGGGAGGTGGTCGTGGTGACCGAGAACGCCTATCCGCCGCTGCAATTCGTCGATCCGGCGACGGGCGCGGCCATCGGCTGGGAATACGACGCCATGGCCGAGATCGCGGAGCGGCTCAATTTCGACCTCGTCATCGAGAATTCGAGCTGGGACGCCATGATCCCGGCGGTGAGCGAGAGCCAGTACGACATCGGCATGACCGGCATCACCATCCGCGACGACCGCAAGGAGAAGGTCGATTTCTCCGACCCCTACATGCGCTCGGAGATGCGCATGCTGGTGCGCGCGGACGAGGATCGCTTCACCGACGCTTCGAGCTTCGCCGCCTTCGAGGATGGCCTGATCGGCTCCCAGGCGGGCATCACGCCCTTCTACGTGGCGGTCTACGACCTGCTCGACGGCAACGAGACCAATCCGCGCATCAAGCTCTTCGAGACCATCGGCGCCGCGGTCCAGGCGATGCGGGCCGGCGACGTCGACATGGTGCTGACCGACAGCACCGGCGGCGAAGGCTATGTCAGGGCCAATCCGGATATCTTCAAGATCATCGGCGAGCCGCTCGGGAGCGAGGAATTCGGCTTCATCTTCCCCAAGGGCTCGGACCTCCTCGCGCCCGTCAATGCCGCGATCGCCGAGATGAAGGCCGACGGCACCATCGCGGCGCTCGACCAGAAATGGTTCGTGGATTACGAAATGGGCCAGTAGCCCCCGCCCATGACCCCCTCCCGGGACCGGCAGGGCAAGGATTTCCCCTATTGGCTGGTGCTGGCCGCGGTGATCGCGGCCGGGATGCTCGTCGCGATCGTCGCCAGTGACGTCTACCGCCAGATCCTGGCGACCCTCTCCTCGGGGATCGCGGTGACCATCTTCGTCACCCTGGTGGCCTTCGGGCTCGCCTCGGCGCTGGGGCTCCTGCTGGCGGTCTGCGTGCTCTCGCGCTCGACCATCCTGCGGCAGGGCGCGCGGTTCTACATCGAGATCGTGCGCGGCATCCCGATCCTGGTCCTGCTCTTCTACATCGCCTTCGTCGGCGCGCCGGCGCTGGTGGTGGGCTGGAACGCGATCGCCGAGCCGCTGGGGCTCGGCACGCTGGCGACCCGGGACCTCTCGCTGATGTGGCGGGCGATCCTGGCGCTCGCCATCGGCTACGCGGCCTTCATCGCCGAGGTGTTCCGCGCCGGCATCCAGTCCGTCGAGCCCGGCCAGATCGAGGCCGCCCAGGCGCTGGGGCTCTCCGGCTGGCAGCGTTTCCGGCTGATCGTCTTCCCCCAGGCGATCCGCACCATCCTGCCGCCGCTCGGCAACGATTTCATCGCGCTCATCAAGGACAGCGCCCTGGTCTCGGTCCTCGGGGTCGCGGACATCACCCAGCTCGGCAAGATCTACGCCGCCGGCTCGTTCCGCTTCTTCGAGACCTACAACGTGGTCGCCTTCCTCTATCTCGTCATGACCGTCGGCCTGTCGCTGGTGCTGCGGGGCTTCGAGCAGCGCATGCGGGGCAGACGGGCGTGATACCGGCAGCCCTCGCTGTGGATTCCCGTTCCTCCCGCGGCCAGGGTGTCCCCAGCCCGATCGACCCGTGGCGATCGGGCCG
>NZ_DAIUBO010000392.1:0-1946 GCF_036846665.1 Amaricoccus sp.
TCGACAACATAGAGGATCGCCTCAAGGCATCCGAGCAGGTGATCAAGGACATCGAGCCGCTTGCCCGCGACTTTGGTGCCGTGAGAGATAAGTCGAAGACGGTCCTTGCCGTGATCATTGCGGGCTGGACGCTCCTCGGCGGCTTCCTGATGTGGATCGGAAACAGCGTTCTGGAATGGGCGATCCAGCGCATCAGCGGGTCTTAATGGTGGGGCGGCCGGGCTAAAAAACCTTGAAGATCAGTAGAAAGAGAATGTCCCACCGGCTTTTTAGCCGCTTGATTTTCCGGGAAAATGGCGGTCCTCTTCTGGGCACCATCCGTTTCTTATGTATTTGATTTTATTGCCTTTTTGGCGATTTTTGTCCCACTTTCCAGCAACCCTTTTTGCGGTGGGACAGTTTCGTCCGTTTTTTGTTCTGGCACGAGTTTGCGAATCGCCTCGCCCGCAAGGCGCTTTCGATCCGCCTTCTTCGTGTAGAGCGTGGTTTGCTTCTTCGTCGTCCAGCCGAAGATTGCCATAAGCTGACTATCAGTCGCCCCATTGTCGGCGGCGATGGTCGCGCCCGCCTTTCTCAATCCGTGCATCGAGCACTGGGGCAAGCCGGCCTGATCGCACCATTGGCGCATCTTGTTGCCGAGGCCGTTCACCGTGAACGGACGGCCGAGGTCGGTGATAAGGAACGTCAGGTCTCCGGTCTCGGTAGCCTCGATCGTCGCCTGAAGTTCGGCCAGCACGGGAATCTCCACAACGACGCCAGATGATTTCCCGGTCTTTCCGGGGCGCACATAAAGCCATCCGTCGCGGATATGCTGCTTGCCCAAGGTCGCAAGATCGGACAGGCGCAGGCCGGTAAAGAGGCCGAGATGCAGCGCGAGCCGGGCCTTGCTCCCCTGCGGATGCCGCTCCTCGTATTGCCTCACCTCGTCGACGGTCCATGCGTGGAAACCGTCGCCGGAGTGAAGGTGCTCGATCCCGATCGCGGGATTGCGGTCGGCAAGGCCGACGCTGATCGCCCATCCGAACATGGCGGAAACGGTCTTCACCACGTTATTCTGCGCGCCTGCGGTATCGCGAATCGTGTCCCGAATTTCGAGGACGTGCTTGCGCTCCATCAGCTTATAGGGGAGATCGCCCCGGCGCTTCTTTCCGCTTTCGCATATTTCCTCGAGGAGACGAACGCGCCGCGCAAGCTGGTCAGGGTTGAGCCTATTCTTCGCCCGCTGCTTGTATTGCTGGACGAGCCAGTGAAAGCTATTTTCCTTGGCCGCCGCGCCGGGCTTTCGCGGCGCGGGCGCGGTCTTCTTCTCGTAGGGGATTCCGATTCGGGCGCAGGCGACCTCATCGTCAAACGCTTTCGTTCCGGGTTGCTCCCGAAGCCTGATCTTCGGACGGCCGGGCGCGCGGAAGTAGAGCCGGACATTCTTGTGCCGGTCCCGATCGACTGTAACTCCCTTGGGTAGCTTCTTAGGCATCATCCCAAGGATTCCCTTCCCCGGCGGCAACGTCAACAGCTTGCGATCGGTGAGGCAGATTCCGGAAGGCGGCGGCCACCTCGGCAACGTCCCACACCCGGCGGCCGTAGATCATTCTCGCATCGGGCATGAGGCCGTCGAAGACCAGTCGGTCGAAGAGCGTCGCACTCACGCCGATCAGGGCGGCGGCCTGCTCTCGGTTGATTCCTACGGGTGCCAGGTTCTCGGGCAGAATTGCGGTTGCTCGCCTCATGGCTTGCCCCTCCCGCCTGCCAGATTCAGACTCTCAAGCAGGTTGTGGCTGTCGGCCCATGACGCATGGCCGGTCCACGCCGCAAGGAACTGATCGAGCCGCTCGTGCTCGCCGGCGGCCCGATAGGCCCTGATCTTCCGCCGGGCGCGCACGACGCTGTCCCTGCGCAGGAGCTTGTGCGTCGTCCAGATGCGATAGCCGACGAAGTTGACGCCCCGG
>NZ_DAIUBO010000393.1:0-1940 GCF_036846665.1 Amaricoccus sp.
CCCTGATCGTCCTGAAGATCTTCGGCGGCATATACCTGCTCTACCTCGCGGTGCGTGCGGCCCGAAACGCGATGACGCCCGACACCGCGCCCTCAACCGGCCCCGCACGAGCTGACACTCCTCCGTCCCCTGCCGCCCTCTATCGCCATGGATTGATCATGCATCTGGCCAACCCGAAGGCCGTGCTGGCCTGGATCGCCCTCGTCACGCTCGGCCTGGGCGCCGAGGCGTCCTGGCATGACGTGGCCACCATTCTGGCAGGCTGCGCGGTCCTGAGTGTGACGATCTTCGGCGGCTACGCGCTCGTGTTCTCGACGGCGCCGATGATCAGCCTCTACCGCCGCGCCCGGCGCGGGATCGAAGGCGTCCTGGCCGTCTTCTTCGGGTTGGCCGGCCTGCGCCTGCTATCTTCACGCGTTTGAGGGAGATGCTCGGATGAACTTGTTTACAGGCCTCTCAGCCTTTCCTCTCACGCCCACCGACGAAGAAGGGCAGCTGGAGCCCAAGCTTCTGCAACGCTTCCTCGAGCCCATCGTGGCAGCAGGTGCGGATTCCATCGGGCTCCTCGGCAGCACCGGCGGATACGCCTACCTGACGCCGGAGGCGCGCAAGCGCACGCTGCGGGCCGCCGTGGAGTGCGTGGCGGGCCGGACGCCGCTCATCATCGGTGTCGGCGCCCTTACGACCGATGTCGCCGAGGACCTCGCGCGAGACGCCCGGAAAGCCGGCGCAGACGGCCTGCTTCTCGCGCCCATGTCCTACCAACCGCTGACCGACGACGAGGTCTTCCGGCATTTCGAGGCCGTCGCCGCGGCCGGCGAGCTGCCGCTGTGCATCTACAACAACCCGGGCACCACGAAATTCACCTTCAGCCCGGACCTTATCGCGCGCGTCGCCAGGATCCCGAACGTGGCCGCCGTGAAGATGCCGCTACCGGCGGACGGAGACTATGCCACCGAGCTGCGTCGCTTGCAGGAGAGGACTCCGGAGGGTTTCGCCATCGGCTACAGCGGCGACTGGGGCGCAAAGGACGCGCTGCTCGCCGGTGGCGCCTGCTGGTACAGCGTCGTGGCCGGTCTCCTGCCGGAGCCCGCCGTGGCGCTCACCCGCGCTGCGCAGTCCGGAGATGCGGCCGAGGCCGATCGCATCGACTGCGTCTTTGGCCCCCTTTGGGCGCTCTTCCGTGAGTTCGGGAGCTTCCGGGTGATGTTCGCCATCGCTGAGGTTCTCGGTTATGGGCGTCTCACTCCGCCGCGTCCGGTCCTCCCGCTGGAGGAACCAAACCGGCAAAGGGTCGAGTTGACCTTGCGTCCGCTTCTCGATGCCGTCTGAGGCCTGAGAGGCCAATCGTTCAGGCGGTCGTCTGACCGGTCGCCACCGTTTCGGACATGATCCATTTGGCGATGCGGCGAGCCGGAACTGGTCGAAATAACCGTCTCTGTACTCGCGGCCTGGTAGGAAATCATGCCCACCACCCGCGAAACCATCCTCGCCGCGCTGCACGCGCGGCTTTCGGCGCTGGCCGCCACCGCGCTGCGCGGCGAGGTGCTGCCCGAGCGCGTGCCAGCCGAGGGTCTGCTGATCCTGCGCGACGGGGAACCCGGTGAGCCGGAGGTGACGCTGTCGCCATTGGCCTATCACTATCAGCACCGCGCCGAGATCGAGGCGGTCGTGCAAGGCGCCGACCGTGACGTCCTATTCGACACGCTGACTGCCAGCATCGGCACGGCGCTCGCCGCCGACCGGACGCTGGGCGGGCTTTGCGACTGGGTCGAGGCGGAAGCGCCACGGCCCGTCGAACTGCCCGTCGAGGGCGCGGCCAGCCTGAAGGCCGCCGTGATCCCGGTGGTGCTGCATTATTCCACGGCCGATCCGCTCGGCTGATCCCGACAACCCGAGGAGAACACCATGGCACGAGCCCAGGGGGCGCGGGCGCTGAT
>NZ_DAIUBO010000394.1:0-1937 GCF_036846665.1 Amaricoccus sp.
CGCCTGGGGGGGGACCCCCCCGTCTTTCAGCGGGATGACCGCGGGGTCGTGTTTAGGCCAGCCAAGCCCGGGCCCCGCGGCGCGGAGGGGCTTGCCCGCCTCCGCGAGCCGATGGCCCAGGATCTCCCAGGCCACCCCGGTTTCGGGCTGCACATCGGGCGGGAGCGCGGGGCAATAGACCGTGCCGATGCCGAGCCCCCGGGCGATCTCGAGCACCCGCTCCGGCGCCGCCTCGATCATCTCGAGGCCGAAATGCCCGGTTGGCATCCTGAGCCCGGTCAGCTCGAGCAGCTCGGCCAGTTCCGCCACCTTCGTGGCATCGGCATAGAGCGCATGGTATCCCTCGACCTCGCCATAGCCGAGGCGGGCAAGCATCACGAGCGTCCGGGAGAGCGGGGGAAAATTGCGCGCGCTGTAGAGCTGGTAGGAGAAATCGGTCATCACGCCCTCCGTGGCGGTCGGGGTTCAGTCTGCCGGGGCGAGGCCGCAGGCCTTGCGCCGGGTGCCGCGGGATCGCCGCAGTCCGGGGTAACGCGGATCTCGCGCCCTTTGGTTCCCTTGTCGAGCGGGAAGATTCCGCCCGGACGCTGACCGGAACCGCATTCATCCATTCTACTTCGACCGCTCCGCCCCAGAATGAGGGCAGCGCCCGTCCCGGGCGGGATGACGCCAGGCTCGGGCGGACGAGGTCGCGTCCCCAATGCAATGAGGGGACGCTCATGCGCATGACCACCGAGGAAGCCTTCGTCAAGGTGCTCCAGCGCCACGGGATCCGCGAGGCCTTCGGCATCATCGGCTCGGCCTTCATGCCCATCTCGGACCTCTTCCCCCGCGCCGGCATCCGCTTCTGGGACGTGGCCCACGAATGCAACGGCGGCTACATGGCCGACGGCTTCACCCGCGCCACCGGCCGCATGGCCATGTGCATCGCCCAGAACGGGCCGGGCGTCACCAATTTCGTCACCGCCATCAAGACCGCCTACTGGAACCACACGCCCATGCTCCTGGTCACGCCCCAGGCCGCCAACCGCACCATCGGCCAGGGCGGCTTCCAGGAGGTCGAGCAGATGGCGCTCTTCCGCGACATGGTCGGCTACCGGGAAGAGCTGCGCGACCCCGCCCGCATCGCCGAGGTGCTGACCCGGGTGATCGCCAAGGCCCGCCGCCGCTCGGCGCCCGCCCAGATCAACCTGCCGCGCGACTACTGGACGCAAGCGATCGACATCGACCTGCCGGCGCCCAGCGTCTTCGAGCGCCCGGCCGGCGGGCCCGCGGCCATCGCCGCCGCGGCACGGCTTCGCTCGGCGGCGCGCTTTCCGGTGATCGCCTTCACCTTACGCGTCGAGACGCCCTGGACGTACATTTCCGCAAGGCTGGAGACCAGCGCCTGCTCCGAACGCTGGTATCTTGCGAAGAGCTCGGTCGAGAAGCGGCCGTCGCGATCCTGCGGCACCCTGAGCTCCAGCTTGCCGACGCGGGTGAAAAGCGTCCGCGGATAGGAGCCGGAGCGATAGCCCCGCCTGGCCTCGCTGCGCTCGCCCTTCGCGGCGCCGAGCGCGTCGGTCATCTCGGCTTCCAGCATCTCCTGCAGCGTGGCGCGCACGATCTCCTTCAGAAAGTCAGGATCGGCGAGCAGCGCCGCTTTCGAGAGAGCGACCGGATCGGTAGGCTCAGGCTTGGTCATGGCAGGACCTCTCGGCTGACTGAGAGGAGCGACGTCGAACATCGCCAGCTTGCTATGGCCGCCTCAGACCGAGGCGATTTTGCAGAACTCTCCTGACACTACTGTCGGGGGGTCGAAGATCCGCTGGAACGAGACCAGGGACCCCGGCCATCGTCCCCCTTCCCACGCGGGCCAAGGATCCCCAGCCCGATCGACCGCTGTCGATCGGGCCGCGCCGGCCCTCCCCGGGGCCGGCGCGCTTTGCGCACCGTCC
>NZ_DAIUBO010000395.1:0-1928 GCF_036846665.1 Amaricoccus sp.
ACCGGCCGGGTCGAGGTGCGCTTCGCCGACCAGGTGCTGGTGAACCAGGCCATCGCCGGCGATCCGTGCGAGCTGGAGTTCGGCTATGCGCTCCCTTCGGGCGAGAGCCTCACCTTCACCGTGCATGCAGTCTACCTGCCGCGGCCGCGGATCGAGATCTCGGGCCCACAGGGCGTGCAGGCGACCTTCGACTGGCAGGCGGCCCGGGACAGCACCCTCGGGCGCATGTGCACCGCCACCCTCATCAACGACATCGAGGAGTATTGATCCGATGCTTCGACTGGACCTGACCGCCGAGCTACGCTGGCTCGATCTCGGCCACGGCGTGCGCCTGTGCGTCGCCCCGCTCACCACTGCGCTTATGGTGGCGGCGCGCAGCGACGCGGCCGTCGAGGCGCTGCCCGAGACCGCCTCCGACGAGGAGCGGGCGCTTGTCTTCGCCAAGGCGATCGCCCGGCGCGCCGTCACCGACTGGGAGGGCGTCGGCGACGCCGACGGCAACCCGGTGCCGGTGACGCCCGAGGGCATCGACGCGCTGCTCGAGGTCTGGCCGATCTTCGAGGCGTTCCAGGCGGCCTACGTCTCGAAAGGCCTCTTGCTGGACGCGGAAAAAAACGTCTCCGCGCCCTCGCCGACTGGCACTTCGGCGGGGGCGACCGCTACTGCGCGGCCTGCGGCCAAACGTGCCCGGACTGCCCGGCGCGGTTGAACCGGCCGGAGAGCATCGAGGGCTGGCAGGTCTGGGACCTGGTCGGCCGTCTCGGCGGTCAGCTCCGGGTCATCCCCGGCGCGGTGATCGGCTGGGACATGGGCGCGGCGCTCTCGCTCGCAACCGCCCTAGGCATCGCGCCGATGGCCGCGGCCGAGCTGCTGCCGGAGATCGAGGCGGTGATGGTGCGCCGGCTCAACGAGACGATCGGAGACTGAGATGGCCGAGAAGCGCGTCAGCGTCCGGCTCGCGGTGGTCGGCGGGCGCGAGGTCCGGGCCGAGCTCGAAGGCGTCGGCGAGGCCGGCAACCGTGGCTTCGGCCGGCTGGGGCGCGAGATGGAGGCGGCGAACGCCCGGATGGCTGCCTTCTCGCGCCGAGTGAAGGTCGCTACCGCGGCGGCCATCGCCGCGGCGGCCGCCAGCGGCATCGCCATGGTCCGCTCCGGGCTCGCCACGATCGACGCTCAGGCGAAGCTCGCCCAGTCGCTCGGCACGACGGTCGCCTCGATCCAGGTGCTGGAGCGGGCAGGCGAGCTTGCCGGCGTCGCGATGTCCGGCATCGAGCAGGCGACCAAGGACCTGACCCGCCGACTGAGCCAGGCGGCCTCCGGCGCCGGGCCCGCGGCTGACGCGCTTGGCCGGCTCGGGCTCACGGCATCCGAGTTGCTCGCGCTGCCGCTCGACGAGCGGGTCGGCCGCATCAACCAGGCGATCGCCGACTTCGTGCCCGCGGCCGAGCGCGCCGCGGTCGCCGGCCAGCTCTTCGGTGAGGAGGGCTCGATCGCCATGTCGCGCATCGACACCGCCACCCTGCGCCAGGCGACCCAGGACGTGCGCGACTTCGGCGTCGTGGTCTCCGAGGCGGACGCAGACCGGATCGAGCGGGCGAACGACGCGATGTCGCGGCTCGGGCTGATCTGGCGCGGGCTCTCGAACCAGCTCGCGGTCGCCGCGGCACCTGCGCTCGAGGCTGTGGCGAACGCCATGGCGGCAGTTGCCCGCACCACCGGCCCGCTCGGGATCGCGATCCGCGGGCTCTTCGACAACCTCGGCCGGCTCGCGAGCTACGCGGCGACCTTCGCCGGCATCATGGCGGGGCGCTGGGTGGCGGGGCTCGTGGCTGCCGCGGTGTCGGTGCGCGGGCTCGCCACCGCCCTCGTCGTGCTGCGCGGCGCACTGATCCGCACCGGCATCGGGGCGCTGATCGTCGGCGCTGGCG
>NZ_DAIUBO010000396.1:0-1927 GCF_036846665.1 Amaricoccus sp.
GCATGGGCCGAGCGCAACATCGTCTTTTCGGAGCGCGAAAGCCCGCTGCCGGGTCCGTATAACCGCGATCTGTTTTTCTACTTCGACGAAATCCTGCGGGCGCTGTCTCCGAGCGACCCTTGCAGGACCGTCACGCTGGCGAAGTCGGCGCAGCTTGGCGGCACCGTCCTCGCCAATATCTTCTGCGGCGGGTCCATGGACATGGACCCCGGTGACTTTCTTTACGTTCATCCGACCGACTCGAACGCGCAGCGTTGGTCGAAGATGAAGCTGGCGCCGATGCTGAAAGGCACGACGGCGCTCGCTCGTCTCTTCCCGATGCGCTCGCGCGACGGTCTGGATAGCGTTCTCTACAAGGAACGGGTCGACGGTCGCGGCGCGATCCAGATCTCGGGGGCCAATTCGCCGGCCTCCCTGTCGCAAGTCACCATGCGCCGGCAGGTGCAGGACGACCTCGCGAAATGGGAGATGAACGCCGCCGGCGACCCGGAGACGCAAGCCGACAGCCGATCCCGCGCGCACGAGTTCGCGAAGGTCTTCAAAATCTCGACGCCTCTCGTCGAGCCGGGATGCAGGATCACCCGGAACTTTGAGGACGGAAGTCAGGAACGTCTCTTCCTGCCGTGCCCGCACTGTGGCGAAATGCAGACGCTGGAATGGGAGAACTTCCAGCAGTCGATCGACGAAAAGCATCCGGAGCGCGCGCATTTCACATGCGTCGCCGAGGGGTGCGGCGGCGTTATCGAAGAGTTTCATCGGCCGCAGATGTTCCGCGAGGCCAAGCGGCGGGAAGCGGAAGGCGAGGAAGTCTGGCGCGCCGGCAACCCGGCAGCGAAGCGGGTCCATCGTTCCTTTCATCTGTGGTCGGCGTATTCGCTCCTGCAGAGCTTCGAGCGGATCGCACGCGAATGGTTGAGCGCCAAGGGCGACCCGGCGTCCGAGCAGACGTTCTTCAACGACACGGTCGGCCGCGCCTACCGGACGCTCGGCGAGGCGCCGGGATGGGAGAGCCTGCGGGACAGAGGGGCCTTGTCCTTCTATTCGCGCGGTTCGATTCCTGTCGGCTATCCGCTGCTTACGATCGGCATCGACTGCCAGAAGGATCGTGTCGAGGCGCAGATCGTGGCATGGGGCCGCGACTTCCGCCGTGCCGTCATCGAATATGTGGTCTTCCCCGGCCACATCAGCGAGGACGGTTGCCGCGCCATGCTCGACGGATTGATGGTGCAGACGTGGCGCAATGCGCATGGCCGCCCGATTCATGCCGACATGGTTGCGATCGACGGCAACGCATGGACCGAGGACGTCTGGGGCTGGGTGAAGAAGCACCCCACGTCCCGCCTGATCATGGTCCGCGGCGTGCCATCCGAGTCGGCCCCGTTGATCGCCGCGGTGAAGAAGGAGCGGAACACGAAGACCGGCAAGGTCAAGCGGTATTCCCGCCGGTTCTTCAACTTCGCGACGTCGGTCTTGAAAATGGGCCTCTATCGCAATCTCGCGAAGGACGATCCCTTGCAGCGCGGCTTCGTGGCCCTGCCGCGCGGCCTCGAGGACGAGTTCTATCGCCAGCTTACGGCCGAAAGCCGCAAGGCGGTGCGCACGAAGTCCGGCTTCGTCAAATACGAGTGGGTGAAGGATCCGGCGCAGGCGAACGAGGGCCTCGACACGCATCTTCAAGCCGAGGCGGCCGCCATCAAGTTCGGCATCCGGTCGATGCCCGACCAGGTCTGGGACCGATACGACGCCGAACGGGAGTGTCCGCCCGAGGCTGTGCAGGGCGACATAGAGGATTTGCTCACGCGGATCGTCCCAGCCAATCAAGCCCCGCCGCCGGCGGACGACGAAGAAGAGAAACGACGCCAGCGGCGGCAGAGGTGGAAGAACCGTAAATGACCGAGAAGCCGAGGGTCCGAGTGAAGGCCGGCAG
>NZ_DAIUBO010000397.1:0-1920 GCF_036846665.1 Amaricoccus sp.
GACGGCGCCGGGACGCTGGCCGATCTCGCGCCGGCGACGGTGGGGCGACTCGCGGCGGCGCTCCCCGAGAACTGGAGCCGCGCCAACCCGGTCGACATCGTCGGCGACGCCCCGCCCGGGCGCTATCTCGCGGCGGTGGAGGCGGTGGCCGGGGATCCGGGCGTCGACGTGCTGCTGGTGATGAACTGCCCGACCGGGCTGGCGGCGCCGGTCGATGCCGCCCGCGCGGTGGCGGGCGCGGTGGAGAAGGGCATGATCGGGCGCAAGCCGGTGCTCTCCTGCTGGCTCGGCGGGCCGACCGCGCGGGAGGCGCGCGCGATCCTGCACGGCGCGGGGGTGCCCACCTATGAGACGCCCGCCACTGCGGCGGAGGCGGTGGGCCATCTCACCGACTGGGGGCGCGCCCAGGCGGCGCTCTTGCGGGTGCCCGACCGGGGCACCGAGGCGGAGCTGAAGGCGACGCCGGACGACGCCCGCACGAAGGCCGGCGCGATCTTCGCCGCGGTCGCCGCCGAGGGCCGCAGGATGCTGACCGAGCCCGAGGCCAAGGCGGTGATCGCCGCCTACGGCATCCCGGTGCCGGACCTGCGCGTCGCGGCCACGCCGGAGGAGGTGGGGCGGGCCGCCGCGGAGATGCTCGGCGCGGAGGGCGGCGAACTGGTGGTCAAGATCCTGTCGCGCCGGATCAGCCACAAGTCCGACGTCGGCGGCGTGGCGCTGGGTCTCGACAGCGCCGAGCGCGCCGAGGCGGCGGCGCGCGCCATGGCGCGGCGGCTGGCGCGGGCCATGCCGGAGGCCACGCCGGAGGGCTTCGCCGTGCAGCCGATGGTGCGCCGGCCCGGGGCGCAGGAGTTGATCCTCGGCCTCGCCCGCGACCCGGTCTTCGGGCCGGTGATCCTCTTCGGCGCCGGCGGGATCGCGGTCGAGGTGATCCGCGACACCGCGGTGGCCCTGCCGCCGCTCGACGCCACCCTGGCCGGCGACCTGGTGGCCGGGACGCGGATCGGCCGGCTGCTCGCGGGCTACCGCGGCCAGCCGCCGGCCGACGAGGTGGCGGTGAAGGGCGCGCTGATCGCGCTGTCGCATCTCGTCGAGGATTTCCCCTGCCTGCGCGGGCTCGACGTCAATCCGCTGCTCGCCGACGCCGGCGGCGTGATCGCGCTCGATGCGCGCATGGAGATCGACCCCGCCGAGGTCCACCGCACCGGCCCCAATCCCGATCTGGCGATCCGGCCCTATCCGGCGGCCTGGCGCCGCGAGGTGGCGCTGAAGGACGGCACCTATGCGATCCGGCCGATCCGGCCGGCGGACGCCCTGCTCTACCCGCATTTCCTGGAGAAGCTGGAGGCCGAGGACATCCGGCTGCGCTTCCTCGCGCCGCGCCGCCATTTCCCCGAGCAAATGCTGGTGCGGCTGACCCAGCTCGACTACGACCGGGACATGGCCTTCGTCGCGCTTGCGCCGGACGGGACGCTGGCGGGCGTGTCGCGGATCTCCTGTGATCCCGACCACACCACGGGCGAATACGCTCTGCTGGTGCGCAGCGACCTGCACGGGCGCGGCATCGGCACCACGCTGATGCGCGTCCTGATCGACTATGCCCGCGCCGATGGTGTCAAGGCGCTCGAGGGCATGATCCTGAGCGAGAACGCCGGCATGCTCGATCTCATGCGGGGATTCGGCTTCGACTTCACGCTGGAGCCCGAGGATCCGGGGGTGGTGATGTCGCGGCTTTCGCTCTGACGGGGACAGGGGGATTGCATATGGTCACGCGACCCCGTCAGGCCGAGTTTCGAGTGCGCCTAGCGCAACCATCCCGCCCGGCGGGCACCGCCGGGCAGCGCCCGCCCCGCCCCGCCACGCCAAAGGCGTGCCTCCGGCACGACGCGGGCGCTTCGCACCCGCCGGGCCGGGCGCTGC
>NZ_DAIUBO010000398.1:0-1899 GCF_036846665.1 Amaricoccus sp.
CCAGCCGATCATCGGCGGGAAGGCCCCTGCCGCGCCGCCGATGACGATGTTCTGCGGCGTCGCGCGCTTGAGCCAGATCGAATAGACCACCGCGTAGAAGAAGATCGTGAAGGCCAAGAGCCCCGCGGCGAAGGGATTGGCGAAGAGCGCGAGCATCACCACCGCGAAGGCGGCCAGCGTCAGCCCGATCGCCAGCGCCTCGCCGCGCTCGACCCGTCCGGAGGGGATCGGCCGGGCGGCGGTGCGCCGCATCACCGCATCAATGTCCCAGTCCTGCCACATGTTGAGCGCCCCCGCCGCCCCGGCGCCGACCGCGATGCAGAGGATCGAGGCCAGTCCGATCACCGGATGCACCGCGACCGGCGCGCAGACCATGCCGACGAAGGCGGTGAAGACCACCAGCCGCATCACCCGCGGCTTCAGGAGCTCGATGTAATCCCCGAAGGCGGGCTCGTGCGCCCGCGCCGCGAGGGTCCAGTCGGTGTCGCTCATCGCGCCCTCAGTGGGCCGGCTCGGCCGGAGCGTCTTCGGAAGCGGGCTCTCCGGCCGCGGCGTCGCTTTCGGCGTCACCGGCCTCGGCGTCCGCATTGGCGTCGTCGGCGGCGGCCTCCTCGTCGGCGGTCGCCTCGGTGGCGGCGCCGGCCTCCTCCTCGACCGCGGGCTCGGCCGGCGCTTCCGCTTCGGTCGCCGCGGCGGCCGGCGCTTCCGCTGCGGCACCGCTTTCGGCGTCGCCGGCCTCGGCGTCGAGATTGGCGTCGTCCGCGGCGGCTTCCTCCTCCGCGGTCGCCTCGGCGGCGGCATCGGTCTCGACCTCGGTGGCCGCCTCGCCGGACTCCGCCGCTGCCGCCGCGCCGGCGGCCGGCGCTGCGGCGACCGCCTCGGGCCGGGTTCCGCCGTATTCGTCGATCGCCCAGTCGAGCCAGGCGTCATAGGCCTCCTGGCTCACCACCTTGACGGTGATCGGCATGTAGGCGTGGTCCTTGCCGCAGAGCTCGGAGCACTGGCCGAAATAGATGCCCTCCTGGTCGGCGGAGAACCAGGTCTCGGCGAGGCGGCCGGGAACCGCGTCCATCTTCACGCCGAAGGCCGGGATGGTCCAGGAATGGATCACGTCGGAGCCGGTCACCAGGAGCTCGACCACCGCGCCGACGGGAACCACGACCGACGTGTCCGTGGCCAGGAGGTAATATTCGTCGGAATAGCCGTTCGCTTCGAGATCCTCGCGCGGCAGCATCAGGCTGTCGAAGGACATCTCGTAGTCGGAATATTCGTAGCTCCAGTACCACTGGTTGCCCGTCACCTTGATGGTCAGGTCGGGCTCGGGAACCTCGAGCTGCTTGAAGAGCACGGGCAGCGAGAAGGAGCCGATCAGAATCAGGATCAGCACCGGCAGCAGTGTCCAGGCGATCTCGAGCCGGGAATTGTGGGTGAAGCGCGCCGCGGTCGGGTTCGACCGGCGGTTGAACCGCAGCGCGACGACCACCAGGAGCACCATCACCAGCACGACGATGGCGAACATGATCCCGTGCACCCAGTGCGACAGCCAGTGCATGTCCTCGGCGACCGGGCTCGAGGCCGGCTGGTAGCCGGTTCCGCCGGGCACGGGCGCCCCGATTATCGGGAGCCCTGTCGGCTCTCCCTGGGCGAAGGCGCCCGTCGCCGCCCAGAGCGTGGCGAAGCCCAGCGCGGCACCGATCCGTGTGGTCATCTTCATCGTCCCATCCCGCCGCTGCGGCGCCGGCCCCCCGACGCGAGGTATGCGGCTGTGTTGCAGCCATCGGCAGGTGAACCATATTAGGACCTGAAGAACAAGATGCGGCTTTGCCGTGCCGGCCACCTCGGTCGCCCGCCCCAACCGATCCGGAGACCATTCATGCCATCCTCCCCGCGCTTCCGGCC
>NZ_DAIUBO010000399.1:0-1882 GCF_036846665.1 Amaricoccus sp.
TCCCGACCTGTCTTTTAGGCAATGGGGGGGGGCGGATCAAGGCGAGCGGGTCGTGGCCCCCGCGGCGGCGAGGGCGAGTCCCGCCGCGAGGGCGAGCCCGGCGTCGCGGTTGGAATGGAAGATCGCGAGGCAGGTGGCGGGGTCGTCGATCGCCAACCTGCGAAGCTGGCGAAGGAGATGCGCGGCGAAGCCGATCAGCCCGGCGAGGGCGAGCGCCGCGGGAAGCGGCGCCGGCCGGCAGGCGAGGATGGCGAGGGCGGCCAGTCCGGTCGCGGCAATGTGAAAGCCCGCGAGCCAGCGGCCGGTGTCGGCGCCGAAGAGCCGGGCGGTCGATTTCACCCCGATCAGCGCGTCGTCCTCGCGGTCCTGATGCGCGTAGATCGTGTCGTAGAAGAGCGTCCAGGCGATGCCGGCGCCATAGAGCAGGAGCGGCGCGGCGGCGATGGTGCCGGCATGGGCGGCCCAGCCGACCAGGACGCCCCAGTTGAAGGCGAGCCCGAGGAAGACCTGCGGCCACCAGGTGAAGCGCTTGGCGAAGGGATAGATCGCGACGAGCGCCAGCGAGGCGATGCCGAGCGCGATGGCGAGCGGCGGGAAGCTCAGCAGGATCAGGAAGGCCGCGAGCGCCTGGGCCACCATCCAGACGAGCGCCTGGCGCGGGGTCACCTGGCGCGAGGGCAGCGGACGCGAGCGGGTGCGCGCGACGGCGGCGTCGATCTCGCGGTCGGTCAGGTCGTTCCAGGTGCAGCCTGCGCCGCGCATCAGGAGGGCGCCGATCGCGCAGCCGGCGGCGATCCAGAGGTCGAAGGGCCGGAACCCCGCGGGTCCGGCCAGCGCCGCGAGCGCCAGCCCCCACCAGCAGGGGATGAGCAGGAGCCAGGTGCCGATCGGCCGGTCGGCGCGGGAAAGGCGCAGATAGGGCCGGGCGGCCGGCGGGGCGAACCGGTCGACCCAGTTGTCCGCCGCCGCATCCGCGACCTTTCCCTCCGCCCGGCCCGTCCGCATAGTGTCTCCCATCCTTCGGAGCTCTCTATGACAGATCGCGGCGGCAAGATCAGGCTCTTTGTGGCGGCGGGTCTCGAGCCCGGGGCCGGGGTCGCGCTGACGCCGGAGCAGGCGCATTACCTCTTCGGTGTCATGCGCCAGGGCGTCGGCGGGCGGATCGCGGTCTTCAACGGGCGCGACGGCGAATGGGCTGCCGGGATCGCCGAGGCCGGGCGGCGCGGCGGGCGTCTCGTGGTGCGGGAGCGGATGCGGCCGCAGCAGGCCGCGCCGGATCTCTGGCTGATCTTCGCGCCCCTGAAGAAGGCGCGCACCGATTTCGTCGTGGAGAAGGCGACCGAGCTCGGGGTCGCCCGCCTGCGGCCGGTCTTCACCCGGCACACCAATGCCGAGCGGCTGCGCGGGGAGCGGCTGCGCGCGCTCGCCATCGAGGCGGCCGAGCAATGCGGCGCGACCGCCGTGCCCGAGGTCGCGGAGCCGGAGCGGCTCGGAGCGGTTCTCGACGGCTGGGACGAGCGGCGGCGGATTCTCTTCTGCGACGAGAGCGGCGCCGCGCCGCCGGCGCGCGAGGCGCTCCAAGGGGCGGGGGCCGGGGCCTGGGCGGTGCTGGTCGGGCCGGAGGGGGGATTCGCGCCGGAGGAGGCCGCGCGGCTGCGCGGCATGGCCGCGGTGCTGCCCGTCTCGCTCGGGCCGCGGATCCTGCGGGCCGATACCGCCGTGGTCGCGGCGCTGACGCTCTGGCAGGCGCTGCTCGGCGACTGGCGGTGAGCTTCCTGCGCCCCGAGCTCGCCGAGCGGCTGCGCCCCTGGCGCGAGGCGCTGGTCTGGGGGGCGGTGACGGCGGCCGGCCTCTGGCTGGTGCTGCGCAGCCTCGCCCCCTT
>NZ_DAIUBO010000400.1:0-1873 GCF_036846665.1 Amaricoccus sp.
ACGACCGCTTCTTCCTCGACCGCATCTGCACCCACATGCTCGCCTTCGAGGGCGAGGGCCACGTCGAGTGGTTCGAAGGCAACTTCGAGGACTACGAGGCCGACAAGATCCGCCGCCTCGGCCCCGATGCGGTGGAGCCGAAGCGGATCAAGTACAAGAAGTTCGCGAGGTAGTTATGGATTACAGCGCGTGGCTAGAGACGGAACTTGAAGAAGTTCTTAAGCGTTTTTCGACTTTGAGATTACACAAGAGCCCAAAAGATTACGTACGCAAAGAGTATAGCATCATCAAGGAAGGAGTTTCTAATGGAATGATTTGGCTCGCGCCGCATCTGGACCGATTCCAACTAGGGCCGCCGAAGTCGCTTGTACCGTCGCTAGAGCGTTTGGCAGGCCCTTCAACGATACGCAACAAGCACGGTCAGGCATGGCAAATTACTGAGCCGAAGCAGTTAATCTCCATTCTGAAAGCATTGGACGCACCATACACGAAGGATCTGCAGTTCTTCCACGATTGCGCTGAAGGTGCCGCCACCAGCAAGTTCCAATTCAAGCCGGGGCATACAGAGCGCGCCGTGGATCCGATCGAGAGGTCCGCATCGCCTGAATCCATTGCGGACCGCCTACACAACGAGATTCAGAACAAGCTCTACAAATACCTCAAGGCCAAACTTGGCGCGAAGAGCGTTGGGACAGAACAGTCCACGGGTAGCGGGACACTTATTGATTTGGTCACGCGGGACAGTGGCAAGACCATCTTTTATGAAATCAAGACAAACGCCGCGGTCAGGACGAACATCCGTCAGGCACTCCCACAGCTCCTTGAGTACGCTTTCTGGCCTTCGGAGGAGCGGGCGGACGAGCTCATCATCGTGTCTCACCTTCCGCTGACGGAGGTCGCAGGTCGGTACTTGCGCATCCTGCAGGAGAGGTTCGCTGTGCCGATCTCATACAAGCAGTTCGATTTGCGTGAGAACGCGCTCCGCTGACGAGGCAACGGTTTTCAAACGCGCATCCGAAAGCGCGCACAGCAGGCGCCACCTGGGGGCCGAAGCCTCCTGACCGAGCCGCCCTTCCGGCCCAACTCGAAGGCCGAACTGGACCTCATCAAACGCCTAGAGTGCCGCGCCGCCCGAAGATATTCAGCTTACTCCAGCGGAGTCCAAGACCGCGCGCGTCAACACGGCACCCCGCAGCCGCTGACCTGTGCCGTCAAGGCCCGCGATGCCGAGCGCGGCATCCCCTGACCTGCCCCTAATCTGCGAGACGACCGAACGCGCCCTGCGCCGGTGACGTGGCGGACCGGCGCAGGGGCATGGCGCCGCCCGCCGGGCTCGGCTAAAGCGGCTGGGCAGCCTTCGACCGGGAACCCCATGCGCCGCCTCGCCCCCCTCGCCGCCAGCGTCGCCCTCGCCGCCTGCGTCGGCCCGAGCTACCGCGACCCCGGCGTCGGCATCGCCGCGCAGCGCGATTTTGAGCCCGAGCGCTATCTCGGCCGCTGGTACGAGATCGCCCGCTACCCGGTGTCCTTCGAGCAGGGCTGCACCGCCACCACCGCCGACTACGGCCGCATCGACGCCGGGACCATCAGCCTGCGCAACACCTGCCGCCAGGGCGCCCCCGACGGTCCGGAGGAACAGATATCCGGCACCGCGACCGTCGTCGCCCCGGGCGAGCTGAAGGTGCGCTTCTCCGGCGTGCCCTTCGTCGCCGCCGACTACTGGGTGCTCTGGGTCGACGCGGACTACCGCACGGCGGTCGTCGCCGTGCCCTCCGGCCGCGCCGGCTGGATCCTCGCCCGCACCCCCACCATCTCCCCCGCCCGCCGCCCCGAAACCGAGGCCGTGCTGGCCCGGAACGGCTACGACCCAACC
>NZ_DAIUBO010000401.1:0-1855 GCF_036846665.1 Amaricoccus sp.
CGGCACGCCGGTGCTGGACGTCACCGTTTCTCCGCGGGCGAAGCGATAGGCATCGTCGAGCCCCAGCCGCGCGCCGAAGAGCCCCGCGTCCACCGAGAGCCCGGTGTGTAGATGCGTGTCGCCCCAGAACACCCGGTCGGGAAAGCTGCGCTCCGCATAGGGCGAATAGGCCTTGCCCGGATAGAGCCCCGAGAGCGAGCTTTCTGCCGGAATGAACTGCGCCGACGCGGGCCCCGGCAGGGCCGCGATGCAGAGCGCCGTGCAGAATGGCCGGATGCGCATGGTGCTTCCCCCCCTTGATCTGCCCAGGATAGCACAGGGGTTGGAGTTGTCGTTGCGCCATGTCAAGGGCTTCCGCTGACGGCCCATCGCCGGCGCCCCGCCCGCGACTTGTGCCGGCGGCGAGGGCCGCTGGCGCAATATCGTGCAGGGATGCTATGATCGCGCCGGATCGCCTCAGCCGAGGATCTCGCCGGATGCGGCTCGATCGCCTGAACTTCTTCATGTCCGTGGTTCATAGCGGCTCCATCGCTGCGGCGTCGCGCGAGGTCAATCTCGCGCAGCCGGCGCTCAGCAAGCACATGAGGGCCCTCGAGGACGAACTGGGCGTCGCGCTCTTCGAACGCAGCGTCAGGGGGGTGACGCTGACGAAGGCCGGCGAGCGCCTCTACGAGCGCGGAACCTCGGTCCTGCGCCGGATCGACCAGATCCGCCACGAGGTCGTCGAGACCGGCGAATCTCCGGTCGGGGAGGTCTGCATAGCCATCGCCGCCTCGATGGCGCCGGTGCTGGCCGGCTATCTCTTCTGGCGGGCCAGGGCCGTCTATCCCGACATCGACCTCAGGATCCGCGATGCCTACACCGTCATGAGCAGAAACCTCGTTCGGACCGGGGCCGTGGACGTCGCGCTGGTCCCGAACGTGGCCGCGCTGGAAAACGTCCGGTCCCTGCCCCTCATCAGCCAGAAGTTCTACCTCGTCGGACGAAGCTTTCCCGGCGGCATGGGTCCCACCGTCGAGCTCCGCGACCTGCGCGGGTTTCCGCTCGTCATGGGGACCCGCAACAATCATTTCCGGATCTCCCTGGAGAATATCGCCCTTCGCGAAGGTCATTCCCTGAACATCGTGATCGAGCAGGAATCCATCCCGGTATACCGAAGCATCATCCTGTCCGGCCCGGCCTATACCGTGGTTCCCTATTCGGCCTTCGCCGAGGAGATCGCGGGCGGCGCCCTGCAGGCCAAGGAGATCGTCAACCCGCCCGTCGAACGGGTGCTGTCCATGGCCTGGAACGACAGCGGTGGGCTGAGCGTGGCGACCGAGGCCATCAAGAGCCTGTTCGAGACCTGCGTCCGGGAACTGGTGGCGGAAGGCAAGCTCGTCGGACGCATCCTGTCGAAGGAACCCGACATCGAGCCGAGGCCCGGCCCGGCCCGAGACGACATTTCCCCCTGAAACGGGCCCGCGCCGGCGAGGCGCGATCCGCATTCCGGGCCGGTCCCGCAGCCGCTTTGCAGGCGCGCCGCATCACCGGGCGGAGTACCCCGGGCGAACGCGGCATCCGGGTGCCGCGTTCGCCCGGGGCGACGGACCGGGCCCGCAACGGCGAGGCAGCGCCTCGCGCCGGTTCGTCAGCGGGACACGCGGGCGCCGAGGCCGCGGGAGGCCGGGCGTCACCGTCGGCCGACAATCCGCGAGAAAAGGCGGCGCCGCCACGGCGGGACGGGCTCCGGTCCGCAGCGATCGCACGGAGACCGGGATCAGGCGAGCGGCAGCCGGCGGTGACGGCCGGGGCGGGCGGGGTCGGGGAAATGGCCCCTCGGCCCCTTCTCGGCGAAATGCCCGGACCAGCGCCC
>NZ_DAIUBO010000402.1:0-1830 GCF_036846665.1 Amaricoccus sp.
GCCCGGCGCTTCGTGTCGATCAGCGGGCCGCACGCCGGGACCGCGACCGCCTGGCGGGCTGGATCGCGGGACTGGCGGGCCGGGAAGTACCCGCCGAAAATCCTTCCGTTCCGCCCGAGGAGTCGCAATCCTCCTGGAGCGAAAAGGGGTCGTCGGGCTATGCCGACCACCTCGGCGCCCTGCGCGGCCAGGGCGCCGCCAACGGCAGGGTGCTCGACCGTGCGGCCTGATCCCGCCCGGCCGGTCCATGCCCGTCCCGAGCCGCCGCCGCGGGTCGCGACGCAGCCAAGCGAGGATTCCCGGACATGTCCGTCCCCTATGATCTGAAGATCGTCCCGGCGCTCACCTTCCGGCCGCTCTCGCCGGTGCTGGCGCAGCTGATCGACAACGCCTATCGCGACCTCGCCCAGGACGGCATCAGGCCGGCGGAAGCCGTGCCGGCGCCGGTCCCGCAGCCTGCCGAGGCAAGCCCGGTCGATCCGTCCAAGATGCTCGATCGCCGCGCCTGACACCGATCCGCGCGGCCCGACCGCCTGCGGCCCCTGTTCCGGGCGGCCGGCGCGGCCCTTTGCGCCGGGGACCACGGCGCTCCCCTTAACCTTCTGAAAAGCAGAACCTTCTCCGGCGGGAAATCCGCGCGTATACTCGTAAAAGTCTCGATGCTTTTGCGGGGAATACCGATGAAGATTGCCGCATCCCATGCCCGGTTGATCGGCGCCTCGCGGCCGACCCATCACGATCGCACCCCGTCGGGGCCGCGTGCGGGCCAGCGCACCGCCGAGGGCGGTGACCGGCGTCGGCGCTGCGACCGCGCGCCGGATGCTCCGCCCCGCCCGATCGCCTCCGGCCAGGAGGAACTGTGCTGGGACGGCACGCCGGTCCCCGCCGCCGCCCGCATCGTCGCCGCCGCCCGCGCCTTCGCGGCCGGCAACGGCTACCTCCCCGGCCAGATCGTGGACCGCTCCGCCTGAGACCGAAGGCCCTTCCACGCGGCCGTCGCCGCGGCGTCTGGGCAGGAAAAAGACCGCGTTCCGCGCGGCCCGCGCCGCCTCCCCGAACCGAAGAGGCGAGGCGCCACCAGCGCCACGTCTCGAAGAACTACCACAAGACCAATAGCATGCGCCCCGTCCCGCGGCGCGACGCCGCCCGGCCGTCAGGTCTCCGGCGCGTCTCCCGGCGCCGCGGGCTGCCAGAGTTCCAGCGGATTGCCTTCCGGGTCGGCCAGCCTGGCGAACCGGCCGTTCGGATAGATCTCCGGATCGACCTCCACCATGGTGCCGGCCGCGCGCAGCGCCGCGACGATCCCGTCGAGATCGTCCACCCGCAGGTTCAGGATCCAGCGCGATTCCGCCGGATCCGACCCGCCCGGCTCGCCCTTGAAGGGCGCGAAGACCGTATCCCCCGCCTCCTGCCGCCAGGGCGGCGTCACGTAATCCCCCGGAACCGGGTCGATCCCGAAATGCACCGTGTACCAGCGCGCCAGCGCCTGCGGATCGCGTGCCGGAAAGAAGAACCCGCCGATCCCCGTGACCCGTGCCATCCCGCTCACCCCGCCCGACATCCGGCGGCGCCGACACCGGCGTCCCGGTGATCCCCGGCGGGATCCCGGCACTCGACCGGCACGGCCGCCGCCCCCCCGACCACGGCCCAGGCGACCATCCGCCCTATTCCGCCGCGCGTGCCAGCGGGTTGTTCGGATGCGTCGTCCAATTGGCGTATTCCGCCTCGACGACCCGCCCGGTCCGCGGATCGATGCTGCCGGGCTCCAGCCGCTCCATGGTGATGCAATCCTCGACCGGGCAGACATCGACGCAGAGGTTGCAGGCGACG
>NZ_DAIUBO010000403.1:0-1756 GCF_036846665.1 Amaricoccus sp.
AAGCAGCGGCGCAGGAAGGCGTCGGGCAGCTCCTTCTCGTTGTTGGAGGTGATGATCACCACCGGCCGCTGGCGCGCCCGCACGGTCTCGCCGGTCTCGTAGACGAAGAACTCCATCCGGTCGAGTTCCTGCAGCAGGTCGTTGGGGAACTCGATGTCGGCCTTGTCGATCTCGTCGATCAGGAGCACCACCCGGCCCTCCGCCTCGAAGGCCCGCCAGAGCGGGCCGCGGCGGATGTAATTGGCCACGTCGTGCACGCGCTCGTCGCCGAGCTGGCTGTCGCGCAGCCGGCTGACGGCGTCGTATTCGTAGAGCCCCTGGGCGGCCCGCGTGGTGGATTTGACGTGCCATTCCATCAGCGGCAGGCCGAGGCTCGCCGCGACCTGGCGTGCGAGCTCGGTCTTGCCGGTGCCGGGCTCGCCCTTGACGAGCAGCGGGCGTTCCAGCGTGATGGCGGCATTCACCGCGATCGCCAGGTCCGGGGTCGCGATGTAATCGGCCGTTCCTTCAAATCTCATTGCGATTGTGTCCGGCCTCCGGGGTGATCGGGGGAAACCCTAGCAGCGCTCCCCGCTTAAGCAAGTTCCCTTATGTTTGTAGTGACAAGGGAATCGAATCCCTATATCGGGAGGCAGCGCAAAATCGGGCGGTGTCGGGGCGAGCGGCCCCGGCGGCGACCCGGCGGTAGCAGGGTGAGTTGAGGTAGCTGTCCATGCGGGCTGAAACGAGGTTCGAACCGGAGTATCATCCGCATGACGACGAGCCTTTCATGAACCCCCGGCAGCTGGACTACTTCCGCCGCAAGCTCTCGTCCTGGAAGGCCTCGATCCTCGCGGAAAGCAAGGGCACCATCGAGCACATGCAGGAGGGCACCCGCAACATGCCCGACATCGCCGATCGGGCCAGCGAGGAAACCGACCGGGCGCTGGAGCTCCGGACCCGCGACCGCCAGCGCAAGCTGGTCGCCAAGATCGAATCGGCCCTGCGCCGCATCGAGGACGGGACCTACGGCTATTGCGAGGAAACCGGCGAGCCGATCTCGCTGCGCCGCCTCGACGCCCGCCCCATCGCCACCCTAAGCCTCGAGGCGCAGGAGCGCCACGAGCGCAAGGAACGCGTCCACCGCGACGACTGACGCGCCGCGCGCGGCCGGCTCTAGCTTGTCACCGCCGGCCCGCAGGCCAGCGGGATGTCCGACACGCCCGCCATCGTCTGCACCATGGGCGTGTCGACGCCGTCGCGCGTCTCGATGATCAGGATCTCGTCGCCCTGCCGGACATGCCGGAAACAGGCGGTGCCGATCCCGGTCCAGTGAAAGCAGTAATGCGGCGGGGAATAGTCCCAGGTCCCCTCCATGCAGGTGCCGTCGGTGAGCTGCAGCCGCACCCGGTTCGTGCCCGGCTCGTAGCGCTCCATCGCCCAGAACCGGTCGTCGATCCGGTAGGTCAGCGTCCGGCCCCGCGCCATGGCGATCCATTCCTCCACCGGGATGTCCTGCGCCGCCGGGCTGCGCTCGGTGAGCGGGCCCGCCAGGAGCGGCAGCGGCAGCGCGAGCGCGGCGGCGAGGACGACGAGGCTGGGACGCATGGCGATTCCACCGGACAGGTCTCCTCCACCAGATAGGCCAGCCGGCGCCCGGACGCCAGCATTCCGGGGCGCAGGGCAGGGCGATCGCATCCGGCGTTCATTCTCTCTTCCCCGACCGTCCCGCCACAGATGAGGGCGGTGCCCGGCTTCGGCGGGATGGGGACACTTC
>NZ_DAIUBO010000404.1:0-1755 GCF_036846665.1 Amaricoccus sp.
GACGACCAGGGGCGGGTCGATCCCGAACGGCTTCCGCCGCTCGATGGCGCGGCGATCCTATGCCTTCAGGCGGGCGAGGTGAACACGGGCTCGTTCGATCCCTTCGCCGAGATCATCCCCGCGGCGAAGGCGGCCGGGGCATGGGTTCATGTCGACGGCGCCTTTGGCCTCTGGGCGCGCGCGTCCAAGACGCGCCGGCACCTGACCGATGGCATCGAGGGCGCGGACAGCTGGACGACGGACGGGCACAAGTGGCTGAACACGCCCTATGACGGCGCCATGTCCGTCTGCCGGGACCGCGAGGCGCTGGCAGGTGCCATGAACAGCGACGCGGTCTATGCCACGTCCTCGGCCGACAGCCAGAAGAATCTGGGTATCGAGTTCTCGCGCCGGGCGCGCGGCATCCCGATCTGGGCCACGATGCGCAGTCTCGGGCGGGACGGCATCGCGGAGATGGTCGACCGCCACTGCACCTTCGCGCGCAGGCTGGCCGACGGCCTGTCGGGGGCGGGCTACGAGATCCTGAACGACGTCGACCTGAACCAGGTGCTGTTCCGGCTGGAGAGCGACGAGGCCACGCGCGCCGCTCATGCTGCGGCCATCGCCACCGGGCGGCTCTGGTTCGGGCCGACGGTTTGGCAGGGCCGCCCCGCGCTCCGGATGAGCGTGAGCTCCTGGCACACCGAAGAGGAGCATGTTGATCGCGCGATCGGGCTTCTGCGCGTTGTAAGTGGAAGGCCCCTGACATGATCGACATCGACATCACCCGCCGCAGGTGCGCCCGGCGCACCGCCAAGAGGCTCAGGACCGCACAGGCGCTGGTCTTTCTGGGCCTCGGCGGCTGGTGTCTGCTGGCGCCGCACATGGTCGAGGCGCTGTCGCTGAAGCCGGAATACCAGCACCTGAGCGCCACGACGGCGCTGCTGATGGGCTGCTTCGGCGCGCAGGCGGTGCTTTGCGGATCGCTCATGCTGCTCGCGCGCTTCAGCGACCGTGCTGGCCCGCGAACTGCGCCACAAAGGGCTCCGCAGCTAGCAGGGCACCTTGGTCGACAAGGGATACCTCTACAGGGTGCTGGTGAACCGCGTCTATCGCGGCGACGCGGTTCACAAGGGCAAGGCCTATCCCGGCGAGCATCAACCCATCATCGACCAGAAGCTGTGGGATCAGGTCCATTCCATCTTGCGGCAGAACCCGCGAAAGCGCGCCAACAACACCCGCGCGCAGGCGCCCGCGCTGCTCAAGGGGCTGATCTTTACGGCCACGGGCGCGGCTATGACCCCGAGCAGCACGAAGAAGCCCGAGGCAGTCACAACCGACACCGCGTAGGCTCGCCTGGTCGTGGTAGGGCGTCCCGAGCCACCCGCGCGCCGCAACGATGACCCGCTCCGGATCCGCGGGCGTCACAGCACGCCTCCGTCGTGGCCGCCGTCCTTCGTCGCGTATCGGAGGATCGTGTCCTGGCCGGGGATGTGCGGGAAACCGCGGAAGTTGGCGGTGTTGGCGAACTTGGCGCCGCAGGTCTCGATCCGCTTGTCGCAGCCCGCGCGGACGGTGAAGGAATCGCCTTCCGCAATGGCCCGCACCGGCGCCTCGAGGAGTGTCAGCACGGCGATGCCGTCCGTCACGTCATGGCCCAGCACCTCGGTGCGCCGCCCCGCATTCGCGCCGCTCTTCCATTCGAGCGTCCCGAAGGTGACCCAGCCGGCCTCGAAGCCGCCGAGCCCCGAGGCGGTGAACGCCCGATCGCGCAGG
>NZ_DAIUBO010000405.1:0-1731 GCF_036846665.1 Amaricoccus sp.
CCTCGGGGCTGCTCATGCACCGGCCCGACGAGGACAGCAGTGTCCGCAGGCTGGAAATCGAACTGCGGAACGGCCCCGCGCTGCCAGGCAAGCTCATCGACAAGGTGAAGGGGGAATGGGTCGAACTGAACCCGATGAACGAGCGCCTGGTGCGCAAGGAGGTCGGCGCCAAACTCGATGCCGAGCGGCTGCGAAAGCATGATGTCATCCTCGGCATGTTGCTTGATGAGGCGGCGAGCGAGCGCCTCTACACCGCGATGCAGTTCGCCGAGACCTTTGAGAACCGTGGCGGTCTGGGCAGCAAGCACACGATCCGCGAGCGGCTCAGCGTGCTGGCGACCAAGGGCTTCGTGAAGTTCCTGCGCGACCCCTCGGGGTTCGGCTTCCCCGTCACCCGGTCGCGGTTCGGCTACCTCTGCGTTGAGGGCATGCAGTTCGGCGCGCCCGCCGAGGAGGTCGATCCGGCTACCGGCGAGGTCACCACAACCGCCCGTCCGGTCCTGCCCAGCCACTTCAAATGCCCCCAATCCGGGCTCTGCCTGCAGGTCGAAAACCCCGCCGTCTGGGTCTACCCGGAGGGGCTCGAGGACGACCTAACTCATATGAGTGAGGCCTGACTCATATGACAGCGCCAACTGTGCACTCAACGAAATCAACGGGTTACGGACAAATAAGAGTCAGGTCCCTAACTCATGCCCGAAGACTTCATCAAGTCTTATTCCGCAATGATTTCAGCCACTTGAACGCCTCGGAACAGTTAGGTGTCAAACCCCCATACTACGTATGGGAGGGCCACCCCACAGGGTTGGCCACTCCTCCCATACGTCCGGGCCAGCCGCGCGCGCCGCCGTGACGCTCCCTTGTGCTTCCCGATCCGACGACGGCGGCCCCGTACCGCCAAGCACCAGGCCACCGTCGTCTTCCACCACCACAGGCCACCGGCAAAGGAGACCCATCATGGCTCAGCCAACTCTGATCCCGAATTGCGACGGCGCAAGGTTTGAATCGCTGCCGCTCGACACGCCCCGCAACCGCTGCATCCTCGCGCTCGACCTCGGCACCTCGACCGGCTGGGCGATCCGCGGCCATGACGGCCTGATCACCAGCGGCACCGTCTCGCTGCGCCCGGGCCGCTTCGACGGCGGCGGCATGCGCTACCTGCGCTTCACCAACTGGCTGACCGAGATCGACCGGCTGTCCGGGCCCGTCGCCGCCATCTGGTTCGAGGAGGTCCGCCGCCACGCTGGCACCGACGCGAGCCACATCTACGGCGGGCTCATGGCCACGCTGACCGCATGGGCCGAGCTGCGCGGCGTGCCTTACGAGGGCGTCCCGGTCGGCACGATCAAGCGTCATGCCGCAGGCAAGGGCAACGCCGACAAGGCCGCCATGGTCGCCGCCGTCCGCGCCCGCGGCTTCAGCCCGGCCGACGACAACGAGGCCGACGCCATCGCCATCCTGCTCTGGGCGATCGAGACGAAGGGAGGTGTCGCATGAGGTGGCACCCCCACGGCTACGGCGGCCGGCGCCGGGATCCCGAACAGGTCAAGCGCGAGGGCTGGCAGGAACAGGGCGTCCTCGCGGTCTCCGCCGATGACGACCGTCTCACCTGGCCCGAGCGTGAACTGGTCCGCCAGCTCGGCGAGAAGCTCTACGGCCCGCGCCCGTCCGACAGGGAGGCGCGCCATGGCTGATCGCGAATGGACCGCCGACTGCGTCGCCGATCATTTC
>NZ_DAIUBO010000406.1:0-1723 GCF_036846665.1 Amaricoccus sp.
GGGGCCGCGATGGCTCGGGGGGGCCGCGACCTGCTCGACGGGCGGGTGACGGGCGGGCGCAACATGACGGGCATCGGTATCGCCACCGCCACCGCCGGCATCATCGTCGGCGCCGTCAGCCAGACCGGCGTCGGCTCTGCGCTCGCCGACGTGGTCGAGGTGCTGTCGCGCGGCAACATCATGGCGATCCTGCTCCTGACGGCGATCCTCAGCCTGATCCTCGGCATGGGCCTGCCGACCACGGCGAACTACATCGTGGTCTCCGCCCTGCTCGCCCCGGTCATCGTCACGCTCGGCCAGCAGAACGGCCTGATCGTGCCGCTGATCGCGGTGCATCTCTTCGTGTTCTACTTCGGCATCATGGCGGACGTGACGCCGCCAGTGGGGCTCGCGAGCTTCGCCGCGGCGGCAGTCTCGGGGGGCGATCCGATCAAGACCGGCGTCGTGGCCTTCTTCTATTCGCTGCGCACCGCCGCCCTGCCCTTCCTCTTCATCTTCAACACCGACCTCCTGCTCATCAACGTCGATCTCCTGCACGGGATCTTCGTCTTCATCGTGGCCACCATCGCCATGCTGCTCTTCGCCGCGGCGACCCAGGGCTGGTTCCTCGCGCGCTCGCGCTTCTACGAATCGATCGCGCTCCTGCTCGTCGCCTTCACTTTCTTCCGTCCCGGCTTCTGGATGGACATGGTGGCGCCGCCCTTCGTCGAGGAACCGCCGGCGGAGCTGGCCGCCGCCGCCGAGGCCACGGCGCCGGGGACCGACCTGCGGCTCCGGGTGGCCGGCGTGAACGACCTCGGCGACCCAGTGGAGTTCGTGGCGCTGGTGCGGGTGCCCGAGGACGCCGGCGAGGACAAGCTCGCGGCCACCGGCATCACGCTGCGCCAGGACGGCGACAAGACGATCATCGACGACGTCGCCTTCGATTCACCCGCCGCAGAAGCCGGGCTCGACTGGGACCAGGAGGTGCTGCGCGTGCTCAGGCCCGCCGATGCCCCGTCGAAGTACTGGATGTATATCCCGGCGCTGGCGCTGCTCGCGCTGGTCGTCTTCGCCCAGCGGGCGCGGGCTGCCGCCGCGCCGCAGCGCCGCTCGGCCGCGTAAAGGATGGGGATGATGTTCAAGTCGATTCTCATTCCGATCGATCTCAACCATGAAGAAACCTGGACCGAGGCCCTGCCTCTCGCGGTAAGTATGGCCCGGGAAAGCGGCGCGGCGCTCCACGTCACCTCGGTGGTGCCCGACTTCGGCTCGGCGATCGTCCAGAGCTACTTTCCGGCCGATTTTGAGACGAAGGCGCTTGAGCGCGCGGAGAGCGAGCTCGAGAAGATCGTAGCCGAGGCCGTTCCGGCCGACCTCAAGTGCCAGCTGCACCTGGAGCACGGGTCGATCCGGAAACACATCATGGATCAGGTCAGGGCCACCGGCGCCGACTTGATCATCATGGCGGCCCATGCGCCGGATCAGTTCCGTGAGATCCTGGTGGGATCCCATGCCGACTGGATCGTGAGGCACGCGCCGGTGTCGGTCTTCGTGCTGCGCAGCCCGGCGCCGTGAGTCCCGCACCCGTCAATTCAGGCCGGCTTCCCTGAAGCATCGCATCGCTCCCTCGTGGATCGGCGCAGTCAATCCGTCGGTTACCATCCCGGCCTTCTCGAGGCCCTCGAATGCCCACACTACACGACTCTCGGGTTTTGGGGCGCTCTTGAAGGAATTCGGTGCC
>NZ_DAIUBO010000407.1:0-1684 GCF_036846665.1 Amaricoccus sp.
TCGAGGTGGCGCAGAGCGTCCTCGCCGAGACCCAGACCGCCATCCTGCCGCTGGTCCCGTATCTCGACACCCTGCGCTGGGTGTTCATCGCGGTTGCCCTCGGCGGCATCGCCGTCACGATCTACGCGCGCCTCGATGACTGGCGCCGGGGGCGGCGGTGATCGGCGGCCTCCTCGCCACGCTCGCCGGATCGGCATGGGCGCGCACGGCACTCCGCTACGGCGTCACCGCCCTTGCGATCCTTCTGTTCCTGCTTTCCCTGCGCCGCTCCGGCGAGCGCACGGGGCGGTTGGCCGAGCAACTCGAAACCATGGAGAAAACCCATGACGCCCAAAGAAGGATGCTCGAGGCGGCGGCTCGTCGCCCTCGCTCTCGCGACGAGCTTGCTGAGCGGCTGCGCGACGGTGGGTTCTGACAGGGTCGCGCAGGGGACGTGTCCGCCGGTCGTCGAGTACAGCCGGGAGTTTCAGGCGCGCGCGGCGGAAGAATTGGCCTTGCTGCCGGAGGCGTCGGCTGTCCAAGACATGCTGACGGACTATGCCGTCGTCAGAGATCAGCTCCGTGCCTGCAAAGATGCTGTGTCGCCCGTCTTGCATGAGTGAGGATCATCCAGCCGATTATGGTTGGTCTCTTGCCGGCTTGATCGGCGAGCCAGCGGGTTGCACCGAACGCCGACACGAAAGAATCTTGCCCTTCCTGATCGAATAACCGGCCGCGCCGATTCCCCGCGCCTGAATTTCCAGCTATTTCAGGCTTATGGATATCGTTCTCGTCACCACTGTCATCGCGTCCCTCTTCCTCGTCATCGGCGCGGCGGAGCCGCTTGCTGCGCGCCTGAAGTTGCCCTTCACCGTGATCCTCGCCGTGCTCGGCGTGATGATCGGTGCGGGCGCGATCTTCTTCTTGCGGACGGAGTTGACGGACGCGCTGAACCCGGTGGCCGAGGCGATCCTGGGGTTGCCGATCCGGTCCAACGTCTTCCTCTATGTTTTCCTCCCGACGCTGCTTTTTCAGGCAACGCTGGGGATGAACCTGCGCCGGATGCTCGACGACTGGGTGCCCATCCTGGTGCTTGCTGTCGTAGCGGTAGTCGTGGCGACGCTAAGCGTGGGCTATGCCCTGTCGTGGGCGAGCACACTGCCGCTTGCGGCGTGCCTGCTGATTGGCGCGATCGTGTCCACGACTGATCCCTCGGCGGTCGTCACCATCTTCCGCTCGATCTCGGCGCCGCGCCGGCTCGCGCGGATCATCGAAGGCGAGAGCCTTCTAAACGACGCCGCGGCCATCGCGCTCTTCGGCCTGTTCATGGGCTTCGTCATGTTGGGGATGCCCGATCCCGACCTTGGCGCGGCGCTGGTGCGCTTCCCCGTCCTGATCGTTGGCGGCGCTTTCACCGGCTGGCTAGCGGCACGGGTGGCGGTCTGGGTCATGGCGCTGTTCTCGCGCCACGAGCTGGCGCAGATCTCGATCTCGGTCGCATTGCCTTACCTCGCCTATATCGGGGCCGAGCAGAGCATCGGCGCCTCGGGCGTCATCGCCGTGGTGGCCGCTGGACTGACGCTGAACCTGACCGGACCGGGCCGCCTGCCGCCACAGGCATGGACGAACCTGCGCGAGATCTGGGACGTGCTGGCGCATTGGGCCGGGGCGTTGATCTTCGTTCTTGCCGCGCTGCTGATCCCGC
>NZ_DAIUBO010000408.1:0-1682 GCF_036846665.1 Amaricoccus sp.
AGGCTGCCCGTGACCTCGACCTTCATGTTCTTCGACTTCTTCTGGATCAGCGTCTGGGTGGCCAGCACGTGCTCGACCTCGCTCGTGCCGATGCCGTGCGCCAGCGCCCCGAAGGCGCCATGGGTGGCGGTATGGCTGTCGCCGCAGACAATGGTCATGCCCGGCTGGGTGATGCCCTGCTCCGGCCCGATGATGTGCACGATGCCCTGGCGCGGGTCGGCGACGTCGAAGATCTCGATGCCGAATTCCGCGGCATTGGCGCGCAGGGTCTCGACCTGGATGCGGCTCTCCTCGTTCTCGATGCCCTTGGCCCGGTCCACGTCGGTCGGCACGTTGTGGTCGGGCACCGCCACGGTCTTCTCCGGCGCGCGCACCCTGCGGCCGGTCATGCGCAGCCCCTCGAAGGCCTGCGGGCTCGTCACCTCGTGCACGAGATGGCGGTCGATGTAGATCAGGCAGGTGCCGTCGGGCGCCTCGTGCACCAGATGGGCGTCCCAGATCTTGTCGTAGAGGGTCTTCGGAGCGGACATGGCGTGTCTCCCGCGCGGGGATTGTCGGGTCAGGGCGGCAGGCTGGCGTGCCTCAGCGCCCCGCCGTGAAGCGCGGACGCCGGGCGTGGAACCGCCAGGGCAACCGCGCGTGGTCGTCGATGTCGGTGATCGGTCGCATCGGCGACCTCTAGCCCCGAATCGGCCGCTCCACAAGCGCCGGCGCGGCTGCGGCCGGAGCGCATGCCTGGGCAGCGCCCGGGGCTCGCAAGGACGGGGTCGCGTTGCCGAATGCAATTTCTCCGGGCCGCGGTCGACACCCGGACCTGCCGTGTTAGGGTGGCCCGTCCGGAACAGGGAGGTGACAGATGTACGCTCGGATCATGGTTCCCGTCGATCTCGCCCATGCCGACCGGCTGGAGAAGGCGCTCGGAACGGCGGCGGATCTGGCCCGCCACCATGGCGCGGGCCTCACCCTCGTCGGCGCCACGGGAACCGAGCCCGGGCCGGTGGCGCGCAGCCCGGAGGCCTTCGCGGAGAAGCTCGACCGGTTCGCCGCCGAAGCGGGCGAGCGGCTCGGGATCGGTATCGAGGCCTCGACGCTGCACCTGCACGACGTCTCGATCGACCTCGACAACGCCCTGATTCACAAGGCCGCCGAGATCGGCGCCGATCTCATCGTGATGGCGTCGCATATTCCGGGCGCCGCGGAATATCTCTTAGGCTCGAATGCCGGCCACGTGGCCCAGCATGCGCCGATCTCCGTGATGGTCGTGCGCGGGGCCTGATACGACATCTGGACAGATCGATCGGCCGGGGGACATCCCGAACCGGCACCAGCGAGGCACTGCCTCGCGCCGGTTCGTCGGCTGGAGCGCGCGAGCGCGGAAGCCGAGGGGGTTGGATTTCAAAGTCGGTGAGCAATACCAGCGGCCCTTCCAACTGACCGGTCCTGCGGCCCGAGGCCGACTTTCGGGACAAGGAAAAGGCCGCGCCCGCGCGGCCCGCACAGCCTTGCCGAGGACCGAAAAGGCGAGGCGCCGGTGGCGCCTTGCCCGGAACGGTCGCCCGGAGGCGCAAGCCGCAGGGCGAGGGAGGTGCCACCTTCCCGCCGGTCGAGGATCGGGACGGGACGGCCCTGGACGGTGCGCAAGGCGCGCCGGCCCCCGGCAGGGCCGGCGCGGCCCGATCGCC
>NZ_DAIUBO010000409.1:0-1673 GCF_036846665.1 Amaricoccus sp.
AGCTTGTTGTCGGCCGCCATCTCGCGCTCGCCCTGGAAGACCCGGATCGTCACCGCGTTCTGGTTGTCTTCCGCCGTGGAGAAGATCTGGCTCTTCTTGGTCGGGATCGTGGTGTTGCGATCGATGAGCCGGGTGAAGACGCCGCCGAGGGTCTCGATGCCGAGCGAGAGCGGGGTCACGTCCAAGAGCACCACGTCCTTGACGTCGCCCTGGAGCACGCCGGCCTGGATCGCGGCGCCCATGGCGACGACCTCGTCGGGGTTCACGCCCTTGTGCGGCTCCTTGCCGAAGAACTTGGTCACCTCCTCGATGACCTTGGGCATGCGGGTCATGCCGCCCACCAGCACCACCTCGTCGATGTCGCCCTTGGCGATGCCCGCATCCTTGAGCGCCGCCTGGCAGGGCTTCATCGAGCGCGTGATCAGGTCGCCCACGAGGCTTTCGAGCTTGGCGCGGGTCAGCTTCAGCACCAGGTGCAGCGGCTGGTGCGTCTTGGGGTCCATCGAGATGAACGGCTGGTTGATCTCGGTCTGGGACGAGGAGGAGAGCTCGATCTTGGCCTTCTCCGCGGCTTCCTTGAGCCGCTGCAGCGCCATCTTGTCCTTGGTCAGGTCGACGCCGTTCTCCTTCTTGAACTCCTCGGCCAGGTACTGGACGACGCGCATGTCGAAGTCCTCGCCGCCGAGGAAGGTGTCGCCGTTGGTCGATTTCACCTCGAAGAGGCCGTCGTCGATCTCCAGGATCGAGATGTCGAAGGTGCCGCCGCCGAGGTCATAGACCGCGATGGTCTTGGTGCCCGACTTGTCGAGCCCGTAGGCCAGCGCCGCCGCCGTCGGCTCGTTGATGATCCTGAGCACCTCGAGCCCGGCGATCTTGCCGGCGTCCTTGGTGGCCTGGCGCTGGGCGTCGTTGAAATAGGCCGGGACGGTGATGACGGCCTGGTTCACGGTCTCGCCGAGATAGCTCTCGGCCGTCTCCTTCATCTTCTGCAGGACGAAGGCGGAAATCTGGCTGGGGGAAAACTTCTCGCCCTTGACCTCGACCCAGGCGTCGCCGTTCGGCCCGGGGATGATCTTGTAGGGCACCATGTCCTTGTCCTTGGCGGTGACCGGATCGTCGTACCGCCGACCGATGAGGCGCTTGATGGCGAAGAGGGTGTTCTCGGAATTGGTCACGGCCTGGCGCTTGGCCGACTGGCCGACGAGGCGCTCGTCGTCGGTGAAGGCGACGATCGAGGGCGTGGTGCGCGCGCCTTCGGAATTCTCGATGACGCGGGCCTGGCTGCCATCCATGATGGCGACGCAGGAGTTGGTGGTGCCGAGGTCGATACCGATGACTTTGGGCATATACGTTCCTTTCGAGCGGCGATCTGGCGGGGCGAGTCCAAGGCTGGCCCTTGCCCTGCATCCCATGCCGGGTTTCACGTGATCGTGTGGCCGGCGCTTCGGATGGCTATATAGGTTTCGCGTTTTGGTGCTGCAAGCGCTCCGCGGCGGCGGAGGCGGTGTTTTCCTTGGGGTTTCGGGGCGGGTGTTCGAGATCGGCGGCTTTGAGATTCACAAGGCCCGGCTGGACCGGCCGGCCCAACTCCCCATGGTGGGGGAACTGCGCGACGTGGTCCGCGCCGCGCCGCTCTTCGCGCCCGTGACGCCCTGGGGGAAGCCGATGAGCGT
>NZ_DAIUBO010000410.1:0-1673 GCF_036846665.1 Amaricoccus sp.
GGGCGCGCGAAGCCGCGCCGCCCGCCCCATCGGCGCCCCCCCCGGGGCGCCGCCACGCCGGATTCCCTCCCGACCCCGGGGATCGTCCGGAAAGCCGACAGGGGTCAGGGGCCGCGGCCCGCGCGACACGGCGCCGAACCAGGGGGTTCCGCCGTCATGCAAGGAAGAGATATGTTCAACATCGTCAGGAAATCCATCGAGTGGGGCCATGACACGCTCACGCTCGAAACGGGAAAGATCGCCCGCCAGGCCGACGCCAGCGTGGTCGCCACCTATGGCGAGACCAGCGTCTTGGCCGCGGTCGTCTTCGAGAAGAAGCCCAAGACCGGCTTCGACTTCTTTCCGCTCACCGTCCACTACCAGGAAAAATACTATGCCGCGGGCAAGATCCCCGGCGGCTTCTTCAAGCGCGAGGCGCGGCCGACCGAGAAGGAGACGCTGACCTCGCGGCTCATCGACCGGCCGATCCGGCCGCTCTTCGTCGAGGGCTTCAAGAACGAGACCCAGGTCATCTGCACCGTGCTCTCCTACGACATGGAGAACGACCCCGACATCGTGGCGATGATCGCGGCCTCCGCTGCGCTGACGCTCTCGGGCGCGCCCTTCATGGGCCCGATCGCCGCGGCCCGCGTCGGCTTCGTGGACGGCTCCTACGTGCTGAACCCGGCCATCGACGACATGGAGAAGCTGCGCGAGAACCCCGAGCAGCGCCTCGACCTGGTGGTCGCGGGCACCAAGAACGCGGTGATGATGGTCGAATCCGAGGCCTATGAGCTCTCCGAGAGCGAGATGCTCGGCGCGGTGAAGTTCGGCCACGAGCAGATGCAGCCGGTGATCGACATGATCATCGACATGGCCGAGGAGGCCGCCAGGGAGCCCTTCGCCTTCGACGCGCCGGATTACGCGCCGCTCTACTCAAAAGTGAAGGCCGCCGGCGAGACCGCCATGCGCGCCGCCTTCGGCATCACCGACAAGCAGGAGCGCACCGCGGCCATCGCCGCGGCCCGGGCCGGGATCGCGGAGGCGCTCGACCCCGAGGAGCAGGAGGACCCCAACCTCGGCTCGGCGATCAAGAAGCTCGAATCGGAAGTGGTGCGCCTCGACGTGCTCGACCACGGCCGCCGCATCGACGGGCGGGACCTCACCACGGTGCGCCCCATCGTCTCGGAGGTCGGGATCCTGCCGCGCACCCACGGCTCCTCGCTCTTCACCCGCGGCGAGACCCAGGCGCTGGTGGTCACCACGCTCGGCACCGGCGACGACGAGCAGCTGATCGACGCGCTGCAGGGCACCTCGCGCTCGACCTTCTACCTGCATTACAACTTCCCGCCCTATTCGGTGGGCGAGGCCGGGCGCATGATGGGGCCGGGCCGGCGCGAGATCGGCCACGGCAAGCTCGCCTGGCGCGCGCTGCAGGCGGTGCTGCCGGCGGCGACCGACTTCCCCTACACGATCCGCGTGGTCTCCGAGATCACCGAATCGAACGGCTCCTCGTCGATGGCCTCGGTCTGCGGCGGCTCGCTCAGCATGATGGATGCGGGCGTGCCCCTGAAGGCGCCGGTGGCCGGCGTCGCCATGGGGCTGATCCTCGAGGGCGAGCGCTTCGCGGTGCTCACCGACATCCTCGGCGACGAGGACCACCTCGGCGACATGGACTTCAAGGTGGCGGGCAC
>NZ_DAIUBO010000411.1:0-1640 GCF_036846665.1 Amaricoccus sp.
CCTCTTTCGGGCCGGACTCTAACCTCAGATGGAGGAGAAAGCGGGGGTCACAGCAGCCCCCTTGTGTCGTGCAACTGGCCTCGCGCCGCCGGCGCCAGGAAAATCCATGCAATAACAACAATATAAGCCGCGTTTCATCGTGAAACGCCCCCCCGCCGGCAGCACCCGTGGCTGCCTCGGTCCCGCCGGGATCAGGTCAGCTTGCGGACCCGCAGCCGCTTCAGCCGGTTGTATTCACGCTCCAGCACCTCGAAGCGGAAGCCGTGGAAGCTGAAGACCTGCCCCTCGGTGGGGATCGCCTGGGCCTCGTGGATGATGAGCCCGGCGATGGTATTGGCCTCGTCGTCGGGCAGGTTCCATTCGCAGGTCCGGTTGAGGTCGCGGATCGTCACCGCCCCCTCCACCACCGCCGAGCCGTCGGACTGGATGTCGATGCCGCTCGGCACCTCGGCGTCGTGCTCGTCGGCGATGTCGCCCACGATCTCCTCGAGGATGTCCTCGAGCGTGATCAGCCCCTGCAGCGCGCCGTATTCGTCGACCACCAGCGCGAAATGCGTGCGCCGGCGCAGGAACTCGCGCATCTGCTCGTCGAGCGAGGTGGTCTCGGGCACGAAATAGGGCTCCATCGCCAGATCCATCACGTCGATGGCCTCGAGGCTGCCGCCGCCCTCGCGCATCAGCCGATGCACCGCATGGGAGAGGTCCTTGGCGTGGATCACGCCCACGATGTTCTCCGGTTCACCCTGGAAGATCGGGATGCGGGTATGCGGCGAGTTGATCGCCTGGGCGAGGATCTCCTCGGGCGGCGCCTCGGCGTCGATCATCTCGATGTCCCGGCGATGCAGCATGACCTCCTCGACCTGGCGCTGGCCGAGGTCGAGCGCGCCCAGCAGCCGGTCGCGGTCGGCCTTCTCCACCGAGCCCTCGGAATGATGCAGCGCGATGGCGCTGGCGATCTCCTCCTGGGCGGCGAGGAAATGCGCCTTGGGATCGGTCTCGACGCCGAAGACGTGCAGGATCAGCCGCACCAGCGCGCGGACCGCGTTCACCACCGGCGAGAGCAGCATCACCACCATGCGGATCAGCCGCGCCACCGCGGTCGCCATGCGCTCGGGATTGGTGATGGCATAGGTCTTGGGCAGGACTTCCGAGAAGATCAGCACCAGCGCCGTCATCACCACCGTCGCCACCGCGACCGCGCCGTCGCCGAGCAGCCAGGTGAAGAGCATGGTCGCGAGCGAGGCCGCGAGGATGTTGACGAGGTTGTTGCCGAGCAGGATCGCGCCGATCAGCCGCTCCTTGTCCTCGGTGAGCCGCAACGCGTCCGCCGCACCCCGCTCCCCCTTCTCGGCGAGGCCGTGCAGCTTGCCCCGGCTCGCCGTGGTGAGCGCCGTCTCGGATCCCGAGAAGAGCGCCGAAAGGACCAGAAGCACGACGATCGCGATGCCGCTTCCCCAGAGCGCCAGAAGCGGCGGGGCTTCGGTGGCAGGGTCCATTTCGGGGCGATCCTTCTCACATTGCGGGAACCCCGTTATGAGATCAGCCCGCGCCGCCTTCAAGAGCTGCATCCCCGACGGCCAGCGGGTGCTTCTCGAGCACCAGATCCCGCAGCCGCGCGTCGAGCACATGGGTGTAGATCT
>NZ_DAIUBO010000412.1:0-1632 GCF_036846665.1 Amaricoccus sp.
GAACCAGAAGAAGGAAGAAATGCCCAAGTCACTCACCGTCGATCCGGTCGAGGTACGCAAGCCGCAGACGATCACCGTCCCGCCGATCCCGGTCAACGCCTACGTCCGCGACTTCGAGGCCGAGAAGGCCCGCCACGGGGCCGAGGGCCTCACCGCGATGCTGCACGACATGATCGCCATCCGCGAGTTCGAGAACATGCTCAACTCGATCAAGACCACCGGCGGCTGGAACGGCATCGAGTACAACCACAAGGGCCCGGCCCACCTGTCCGCCGGCCAGGAGGCCGCCGCCGTCGGTCAGGCCGCTCAGTTGGATGCCGACGACTACATCTTCGGCTCCCACCGCAGCCACGGCGAGATCCTGGCCAAGAGCTTCTCCGCCGCCCGCAAGCTCGATCCGGCCACGCTGCAGCAGATCATGAGCACCTTCCTCGAGGGCGACACGCTGCGCTACGCCGAGAAGATCGGCTACGACTCCGAGGGCGACCTGGTCGAGAACTTCATCCTGTTCGGCACGCTGGCCGAGATCTTCGCCCGCAAGGTGGGCTTCAACCGGGGCATGGGCGGCTCGATGCACGCCTTCTTCACCCCCTTCGGCTCGATGCCCAACAACGCCATCGTGGGCGGCTCGGCCCCGATCGCCACCGGCTCGGCGCTGTTCAAGCGGGTCAACCGGCAGCCCGGCATCGTGATCGCCAACATCGGCGACGCCTCGATGGGCTGTGGGCCGGTCTGGGAGGCGATGATGTTCGCCGCGATGGACCAGTACCGCACCCTGTGGCGCGAAGAGGACGGCGGCTCCCCGCCGATCATGTTCAACTTCTTCAACAACTTCTACGGCATGGGCGGCCAGACCGCCGGCGAGACGATGGGCTACGACATCCTGGCCCGGGTGGGCGCGGGCGTGAACCCCGAGGCCATGCATTCCGAGCGCGTCGACGGCTACGACCCGCTGGCCGTGGCGGACGCGGTGCGCCGCAAGAAGGAGCTGCTGCTGGCCGGCCGCGGCCCCGTCCTGATGGACACCATCACCTACCGGATCTCGGGCCACAGCCCTTCCGACGCCTCCAGCTACCGCACCCGCGAGGAGATCGAGGCATGGGAGGCCGCCGACTCGATCGCCAGCTTCTCCGACCTGCTGGTCAGCGAAGGTGTGCTCACCTCTTCGGATGTAGAGGCCATCCGTGGCGGAGTCGCCGAACGGCTCACCAAGGTGCTGGCCCTGGCGGTGAACGACGAGGAGTGCCCGCGGGTCGACGTGGCCTACATCGAGGGCGCCATGCTCTCCAACAACCACGTCGAGGCGATGGCCGAAGGCGAGCCCGAACTGCTGCATCCGCTGGCGGAGAACCCGCGCGTGCAGGCGATCGCGAAGAAGGTGCGCTCGGCCAAGGACGCCGACGGCAAGCCGGTCTCGAAGGTGCGGATGTACCAGTTCCGCGACGGTCTGTTCGAGGCGATGGCGCATCGCTTCAGCATCGACCCGACGATGGCTGCCTGGGGTGAGGAGAACCGCGACTGGGGCGGCGCCTTCGCGGTCTACCGCGGGCTGACCGAGTTGCTGCCCTACCGGCGGTTGTTCAACTCCCCGATCTCCGAGGCCGCGATCGTCGGCGCCGGCGTGGGCTACGC
>NZ_DAIUBO010000413.1:0-1592 GCF_036846665.1 Amaricoccus sp.
GGTCGTGCTGGGCGCCGACGAGGTGGTGCGGTTTCTCGAGGCGGTGCCGAGCTTGGCGGCGGGCGCCACGGCGTCCTCGAGGTCGAGGATCGGCGCCGAGCTCGGGCCGGCCCAGCACCTTGTCGGCAAAGTTGACCCACTCGCGATCACTCTGGACCGCGATCAGCAGTCGTCCGTCCTGCGCCTCGTAGGCGCCATAGGGCGCGATCGAAGGATGTTGAAGCCCGACGCGTTTCGCGATCGGTCCGCCATTTCGGGCGGCGATGTAAGGCACGCTCATCGCCTCCACCGCCACGTCGAACAGGCTCACCGAGATCGCCGCGCCCTGGCCGGTCTTCTCTCGAGCGTAGAGCGCCTCGAGGATGTGCGCGTGGGCTGTCATGCCGGTGGTGATGTCGCAGATCGAGATGCCGATGCGGCTCGGGCCGGAGGCCTCGCTGCCGGTGATCTCGGACAACCCCGCCTCGGCCTGGATCATCAGGTCGTAGGCCTTGCGATTGGCGTCCGGGGTGTCCGGGGCGAAACCGCAGATGTCGCAGGTGATGAGCCGCGGAAAATCTTTGCGTAGCGCCTCGGCGCCGATCCCGAGCCTGTCGGTCGCGCCCGGCCCGAGGTTCTGCACGAAGACGTCCGCCTGCGCCAGCATCTTCCGCACCATGGCAAGGTCTTCCGGGTCACGCAGATCGACGCGGCAGGACTCCTTGCCGCGGTTCAGCCAGACGAAGTAGCTCGAATACCCATTGGCATAGTCGTCGTAGCCGCGGGCGAAGTCGCCCTCGTGTCGTTCGAGCTTGATCACCCGCGCGCCAGCGTCGGCCAAGCGGCTGGTGGCGAGCGGCGCGGCGACCGCCTGTTCCAAGGCGACGACAAGGATGCCGTCCAGCGGTTTCTGCATCTGGGTCTCCATGGGTTAGGCGAAGCGGAAGATGTTCTCCGGGGGCTCGCGCCGGGCCCGGAAGGCATTGGCCGGATGCGCCAAGTCGGCATAGCCGAAGGAGACACCGCAGACGAACTTGCGGTCCTTGGCCACCCTGAAGCGCGTCCTGATCATCGTCGAATGCTGCGCCAGCGCCGCCTGTGCGATCGAGGCGACGCCGTGGGTCTGGGCCGCCAGCATGAAGGCGGTCACAAAGCCGCCGGCGTCCAGCGCGCCATAGACGCCCTGCTCTGCCGGCACGGTGATCAGCGCGACATGCGGCGCCCCGAAGAAGCGGAAGTTCTCCAGCCTCTGCCGCTCTCGCGCCGCATGGTCGTCGCGCGCGACGCCGACCGCCTTGTAGAGCCCGTACCCCACCTCGCGCCGCCGCTCGAGATAGACCCCGGTGTAGCGCTCGGGATAGGGAAAGTCGGTGTCGAACGGCTTCTTTCTCTCGCGCGCCGCCGCGAGCAACTCCTCGCTCAGCGCCCGCGGGGCGGGCGGTCCAGCACCGGCTGGCGTTTCTGTGGGAAAGCGACCGGACCCATGTCCCGGGCATGAGCACCTCGCGCACGCCCACTCCGATGGCCAGCAACGACGACATTGCCCGCTTTCTTGGTGTCACCCAGGCGGCGAAGCTCGACTGGCGCTACATCGCCCCGGGCAAGCCGACCCA
>NZ_DAIUBO010000414.1:0-1580 GCF_036846665.1 Amaricoccus sp.
CTCAGCACCCGCTTCACGGTGGCGCCGTCGAGGATTTCGACCTCGTAGCCTTCCAGCTCCTCGGCCATCGGCACTTCGAGCCCGCCCCAGCTGTCGGCCGCGAGCGCGCGGGACCGGCGCGTCCAGCGGATGGTCAGGTCCCCCACAGTGCGCGGCCGGCGCCACGGCTGCTCGACATGGGCCACCGAGAATGGCCGAAGCCCGACGCCCCCGGGCATGAAAGTCTGCGCCACATAGGTCTCGTCGCTGACCGGGCGGCTCGCCGGGCCGATGCGCCAGTTCCACGGGATGCCGAGATCGGCCTCGGCGATCGGCAGCGATGCGAGGCTGTCGTCGAGCGCCACCACCCGCGCGCCGGCGGGCGCGGGATTGCCCATGGCGCCTTCCGTGCCGCGCTGGCCGCGCAGGAGCCGGGTCAGGCGATACCGGCCCGGCGCCAGAAGTTCTGCCGCGCCCGCCTGCACGATCTCCCAGACGCCGGGCGCGCTCTCGATGGCGAGCGCGTTGGCCCCTCCGAACAGCGTCAGGTCGGTCACGCTCTCCAGCGTGCCGGTCAGCAGATCGATGATCAGCGCATTGCCGAGATCGAAGCGTGAGGTGGGGCCCGCGTAGAAGTCCGAGACCAGCGCGCCGATCCGGGCGCGGCTCCCGAATGTAGTCAGCAGCTCAAACCCATCCGTCGAGGGGCTTCGGAATACCGCGATCTCGCCGGGCCAGGGAACGGCGTGCGCGGCGACCATCGGTCGATGCGCCGGCTGGTCCTCGGTCAGCTGCGGCAGGTCCATCAGCACCGCATCCGGTGCGCCGAACACCACGGCGCGCGTCAGTGACGCAGCGCGGGGATCGCCGGGCGGTAGATCGTAAGACGCCCGGTCCTGGCGCACCGCCTCGATCCCGCGCGCCTCGGCGTCGGCGATGGAGACGAGCCGCAGATCGACCAGCCGCCCGTCGTGCTCGAGCCGGATCACGTCGGCCGGATCGAGCGCCAGGCGCGAGGGCGGCAGACGGAACGCCGCCGTCTCGCGCCCCACCCATGCCTCCATGAGTGCGCGGCGGCAGCGGCGTTCGGCCTCCTCGGGCGGCACGGCCATGGGGAAGGACTCCGAGGCAATCCGCGTCGTGTCCACCGTGATGCGCCGGGCTTCGACGAGGGCCGCGTCGTAGTCCTCGTCGGCCCGCGCGACCTGCCACTTCAGCGCCTGCGGCAGTTCGGTCTCCTGGCCGCGGGTCAGTTCGAGCACGTCGCCCTCGCGGGCGGCGACCAGATCGTCGGGCGCAAGGGTGGCTACGGAGGCTCGCCCGCGCATGATGAAGCGGATCACCCCCTCGGTCTCGACGGCGTCGAAGCCGAAATGCCGCGACAGTGTGGTGATCGAGGCGCGCGGGCTCTCGAGCGCCGTGATGGCGTAGCCCTCGACCGCGCCCCAGAGCCCGGTGACGTCGATGCGGTCTTCGGGCAGCCCGGCGCGCAGGCAGAGGTGCCGAACCAGCGCGGCCAGTGACACCGCGCCGAGCCGCCCCGTCAGCCAGTGGCCGAGCCGCCAGTTCGCCCCGTCCGTCCAGACGTCGGTCAGCGCCGG
>NZ_DAIUBO010000415.1:0-1574 GCF_036846665.1 Amaricoccus sp.
GCCCAGCACCTGCAACCTGCCCGAGACCGTCCTGCCCGGATCCACGCTCGACCTGATCGACGAACTGCTCGACTTCGTGTCGAAGCGCTGACCGGCCGGCTGAGACAGGTTCCGATCGAATACCGCGAGAAGCACGGGGCAGCGGCCGCCCGCGGTGGGCGCGGAAGCGCCCGCGTCGTGGCTGAGGCACACCTTTGGCATGACGGGGGCGGGCGGGCGCTGCCCGTGCTGACGCACGGGCCGGAATTGCGGGGGCGTTGCACGCCAAACCATCGTGGCGCGCAGGATCGGAGATCAGGTGCAGCGCATTTGATGCAGCCGTCGAATTCGTCCGCCGCCGCTTCCCAATCGTTTCAAGAGGAAACCGTTCAGCCGGGAACACGCGAGACGAGGCCGCCCGGATGCCGCTGCACGAGCCCGGCGAGTTCCAGGTCGATCAGCGCCGCGGCGAGGGCGGCCGCCGGGCAGCCCAGTTCGCGGATCAGCAGATCCTCGGCCACCGGTGCCGGGCCGAGCAGGTCGAGCAGCCGGCCTTCGGATCCCGCCGGCGCCGCCGCCGGCGCTTCCTCGCGCCTGGGCGCGGCGGCGGGCAGGGCGGTGCCGCCCGCCGCGGCCAGCGCCTCGGCCACGTCCGCGGCATCGCGCACCAGCGTCGCGCCGTCGCGGATCAGCGCGTTGCAGCCGCCGGCGCGCGGGTCCATCGGGCTGCCGGGCACCGCCATGACCTCGCGGCCCTGGTCGAGCGCGTTGCGCGCGGTGATGAGGCTGCCCGAGCGCAGCGCGCCCTCCACCACCACGATGCCTTCGGCGAGGCCCGAGACGATGCGGTTCCGGCGGGGGAAGTCCTGCGGGCGCGGGGCATGGCCGATCGGCATTTCCGACAGCCGCAGCCCCGATTCTGCGATGCTCGCGGCCAGGCCGCCGTTCTCGGCCGGATAGACCACGTCGACGCCGCCGGCCTGCACCGCGATCGTCCCGGTGGCCAGTGCCGCGCGATGCGCCGCGGCGTCGATGCCGCGGGCGAGCCCGGAGACGATGGCGAAGCCCATGCCCCCGAGATCCGTCGCCAGCCGCGCCGCCATCCGGCAGCCCAGCGCCGAGGCGTTGCGCGCGCCCACGAGCGCCACCGACCGCTGCCCGCACAGCTCTTCCGATCCCATGGCCCAGAGAAAGGGCGGCGGATCGGCGATCGTCGCAAGCAATGCCGGATAGCCCGGCCCGCCCAGCAGCAGCGGCGCGGCGCCGGCGGCCGCCGCGGCCCGCCATTCCGCCTCGACCTCGGAGCGGGACGCGGGGGCATAGTCCCGCACCCCCGATTCCGCCGCGATCGCCGGCAGGGCGTCCAGCGCGCCGCGGGCGGATCCGAACTGGCGGATCAGCCGGATGAAGGTGGCCGGGCCGACGCGGCGCGAGCGGATCAGCCGCAGCCAGTCGAGACGGCCCTCCTCGGACCGCGGCAGCGCCCCGGGCGGGATCTTGGCCGAACGCGGCGGGCTGCTGTCGGTCACGGACGATCTCCTCGCCACGAATGGCAGGGAGAATGGTTAACCCGGGCTTAAGACCAACGGCCCACA
>NZ_DAIUBO010000416.1:0-1563 GCF_036846665.1 Amaricoccus sp.
GCAGGCGCAGGCAGACATAGGGAACGACCGGCACCTCGGCGAGCGGCGTGTAGGTGCCGCAGTACCGGCCGAGCCGTTTGGCCTGGTCCGGCTCCCTGGTGATCGCCTCGTACGCGCCCTTCGGGCCCGCCACGCGCGCCTCTTCGAAGAAGCGGCGGAGAACGGAGAGAGTATCGGTCTGGTATTGCTTCAGTTTCATCAGATGCCCCCTCAGGCCCGCGCTTTGACGTCGTAGGGCGTCTGCTTGAAGGTGATGCGCTCACGGTCGAGCGTCGCGGGCGTCAGCCGGGATTGCTCGCCATAGACGGTCAGCGGGCCATCGAAGTCCGGTGCCAGTTTGGCGATATCCTCACGGATCAGGGCGAGGGTCGCGCGGGTCAGCACGTTGCCGCCGCCCGGCCTCTTGTCGCCAAGGATGCCGTTGTAGAGCAGCGCATGGGCGCGGCCGTCATGGATGCCGAGCAGCGGGCTGTCGCCACTGCCATCCCACGGTCGGTCGGTCTCGGAAAACCAGACATGCGCCGCCAGCACCGGGAAGCGGATGTCCTGCCGGATGTGGCCTTCCTCGTCGAAGACGGGAGGGCCGAGCCGGTAGAAGCGGAAACCGCCGCCGCCCTTCCAACCCGCGCTCTCCGAAATGCCGCCTTGTTCACCGTCGATGACCTTCTGCAGGCGCGGCGCGCAGTGGGTGTGGGCATGCTCGCCCATTTCGATGCCGATGTATCGGCGGCCCATCTTATGAGCGACGGCGGCGGTTGTGCCGGACCCGAGGAAGGAATCGAGCACAAGGTCGTTCGGATCGGTTGCAATGTTAATGATGCGTTGAATTAAGCGCTCGGGTTTCGGAGTCATGAAATTTACTTCACCGAACAGAGCTACGACTTCCTTCTTGGCCTCTTGGGTGTTTCCAACCTCACTGTTCATCCACAAAGTCTGGGGTACGACTCCCTGCTTCACCTCCGCAAGGAAGCGCTTTATGCGCGGAGTGTTGTTGCCGTCCTTGCCCCACCAGATCCTGCCGTCGCGGTCCATCTCCCAGAACCGCTCCTCCGACACGCGCCAATACATGCCATTCGGAGGACCTGCGATCACCCGGCCGCTGGGACAGGTAATCGCATATCTTCCGGCACCGTAGAAATTTCGCGCGGAAACGTCGCCGGAAGTCCAAGGGCCGCGTGGATCATTGTCCGGGTTCTTGTAGCCTTTGTTCATGCGGTCGGAACGCGGCATGGGGTTTGGCACCCACTTATCGGCATTCCTGGCAAAAACGAGGATATGGTCGTGATCATCTGAAAAATGGCGCGCAGTGTTCTTCGGCGAAAAGACCTTCTGCCAGAGAGTGTTGGCGATAAAATTTCGTCGCCCGAACACCTCATCCATGATGACCTTTAGGTAGTGCCCCTCGTTGTCGTCGATGGACACCCAGATCGAGCCATCCTCGGCCAGAAGATCGCGGAGCAGTTCCAGCCGGGGCCACATCATGGCCAGCCATTGCGTGTGCTCGAGGTTGTCGTCGTAGTGCTCGAAGGCGGAGCGCGTGTTGTAGGGTGGGTCGATGTAGAT
>NZ_DAIUBO010000417.1:0-1535 GCF_036846665.1 Amaricoccus sp.
GATCGAGCGGTTGCGCGGCATCGATGCGCGGAACCTGCCGGAGGTCGATCCCTCGGTGCGGCTGGGGCCCTGCGTGGCGGGGACGAGCAAGTTCATCTGCATCGGCCTGAACTATTCCGATCATGCCGCGGAGACCGGCATGGCGGTGCCGAGCGAGCCGATCATCTTCATGAAGGCGAATTCGGCGATCTGCGGTCCCGACGACCCGATCATCATCCCGCGCGGCTCGGAGAAGACCGACTGGGAGGTCGAGCTCGGCGTGGTGATCGGGGCCCGGGCGAAATACGTCTCCGAGGCGGATGCGATGCGCCATGTCGCGGGCTATTGCGTGGTCAACGACGTCTCCGAGCGGGCCTTCCAGGCCGAGCGCCAGGGGCAGTGGACCAAGGGCAAGTCCTGCGACAATTTCGGCCAGACCGGCCCCTGGCTGGTGACGCGCGACGAGATCGCCGATCCCCAGGCTTTGGGCATGTGGCTGACGGTCAATGGCGAGACGCGGCAGAAGGGCTCGACCGCGACCATGGTCTATGGGGTGGCGCATCTGGTGAGCTATCTCAGCCAGTTCATGTCGCTCCTGCCCGGCGACATCGTCTCGACCGGCACGCCGCCGGGCGTCGGCATGGGGATGAAGCCGCCGGTCTTCCTGAAGCCCGGCGACAAGGTCGCGCTCGGCATCGAGGGTCTGGGCGAGCAGAACCAGGTCTGCGTGACCGACTGATCCCGGCGGACCTGCGGCGCGGCGTGACGCCGGGGCCTGGCCTGCACCGGGTTCGGCGTGTGCGGGGAGCGCCGCGGCGGTCGGCCCATGGGTTCCCGGTTCTGCAACAATCAATCGCGTGCCCGGTGGATTGTTCCCGGGAAGCGCAATGCGCAGATTGCGCGTGTCGGCGTGCTCCAGCGCCTCCCACCGAAAGGAATGCGGCAATGATCAACCTCTCCAGCCTGGCGGCCCTCGCGGGTCGCGTTCTTATCGCCCTCGTCTTCATCCCCGCAGGATTCGGCAAGTTCGGCGACATCGCCGGGACCATGGCCTATACCGCCTCGGGTGGCCTGCCGGGCGTGTTCGGTCTCGGGGCCGGGGCGCTGGAACTGCTCGGCGGCCTCGCCATCCTCCTGGGCTGGCAGACGCGCTGGGCGGCTCTCGGCCTCGCCGGCTTCGCGCTCTTGGCCGGTTATCTCTACCACTACGTTCCGGCCCAGGGTCTCGAGGGTTTCGACGCCGTGCTGCAGACCCTGATGTTCCAGAAGAACCTCGCCATCGCCGGCGGCCTGCTCGTCCTTGCCGGTCTCGGCGCCGGCGGGCTCTCGCTCGACGCCCGGCAGGGGCGGCTGGTCGCGGCCTGAGCCCCGCTGCCGGAAGGCACCGCTGATCCCGGCCATCGCAGGGGAATTGCATCTGGCAGCGCGACCCGTTCAGGTCGGCTTCCGGGCGCGCCTGGTGCCGCCATCCGGCCGAGGCCAGGCACCGCCGGGAAGCGCCCGCCCCGGCCCGTCACGCCAACGGCGTGCCTCCGGCACGACGCGGGCGCTTCGCT